>JBCBHB010000083.1:0-8340 GCA_038526025.1 Pseudomonadota bacterium | reverse complement strand
CCAACCCAGAAGACGACGCGACCGCCCCGCGCCCCCGCGGCCTGCGCGCGCTTCTCCGCCCCCGCGAACCGCGCCAGGGCACCGTGGAAAGCACACCCCCGGTCGCCAGCCCGACCTATCCCGGCCGCGGCCCGGAACCCGTGCTCGCCAGCCTCGGCCCCGCCGGGCCAGCTGCGGAGAGCGGCCCCAAGCCCCAGGAGCTCGCCAGCACCATCCGCGCCCTACGCGACGCGCCGGCGGACGACGCCGCTGCATGGGATGGGGACTGGGACGACGCACCCGCCGCCGATGAAGAAAAGACACCCGCCTTCTTCTCGCGCACCGGTGCCCCGGCTCCGGCAGCGCACGAAGACGACGACGCCCCGATGCCCCTGTCCGAGCTGCCGGACGATGCCTTCGACGGGTTCGACGACACGGGCGAGACGCCCCGCGACGACCGGGCCAACCCGCTCGCCTCCATCGCCCGTGCCGCTTCCTCCCGCCGCCAGCCGAAGCAGCAACGCTCCCGCCGCGCGGAAGCCGAGGCGCAGCCGAGCCTCTTCGCCAGCGCCCCCGGGCACGAACCCTATGAGGCACCGGCCCTCGCTCTCCTCGCCAAGCCCGTCGCCATCGCGAAGCCACAGCAGAGCCAGTCTGCTCTCGAGGAAAACGCCCGCATGCTCGAGACGGTGCTCGAGGACTACGGCGTGCGGGGTGAGATCGTCGCGGTGAAGCCCGGCCCCGTCGTCACGCTCTACGAGCTTGAGCCTGCGCCCGGCCTCAAGGCCTCCCGCGTCATCGGGCTCGCAGACGACATCGCCCGCTCCATGTCCGCCCTCTCCGCGCGCATCGCCACAGTCCCCGGCCGTTCGGTCATCGGCATCGAGCTGCCGAACGTTCAGCGCGAAAAGGTCTGGCTGCGTGAAACCCTCGAGAGCCGCGCCTATGGCGACGCGCGCTACCCGCTGGCCCTCGCCCTCGGCAAGGATATCGAGGGTGAACCGGTCATCGCCAACCTCGCCAAGATGCCCCACCTGCTCATCGCGGGTACCACCGGCTCGGGCAAGTCGGTCGCCATCAACACCATGATCCTGTCGCTGCTCTACCGGCTCAGCCCCGAGCAGTGCCGCCTGATCATGATCGACCCAAAGATGCTGGAGCTCAGCGTCTACGACAACATCCCCCACCTCCTCGCCCCCGTGGTGACCGACCCGAAGAAGGCCGTTGTCGCCCTCAAATGGGTCGTGGCCGAGATGGAGGAGCGCTACCGCCGCATGTCGAAGCTCGGCGTGCGCAACATCGACGGGTTCAACGCCCGCTGCCGCGACACCAAGGCCCGCGGCGAGATGTTCAGCCGCACGATCCAGACCGGCTTCGACCAGGCCACCGGCGAGCCGATCTACGAGACCCAGGAGTTCGAGCCTGAGGAGATGCCGCTCATCGTCGTCATCGTCGACGAGATGGCGGATCTCATGATGGTCGCCGGCAAGGAGATCGAGGCCTGCATCCAGCGCCTTGCCCAGATGGCGCGTGCCTCGGGCATCCATCTCATCATGGCCACGCAGCGCCCCTCGGTCGATGTCATCACCGGCACGATCAAGGCCAACTTCCCCACACGCATCAGCTTCCAGGTCACCTCGAAGATCGACAGCCGCACCATCCTGGGCGAGCAGGGTGCCGAGCAGCTCCTCGGCCAGGGCGACATGCTCTACATGGCTGGCGGCGGGCGCATCACCCGCGTCCATGGCCCCTTCGTTTCGGACGAGGAGGTGGAGGAGATCGTCCGCCACCTGAAGTCCCTCGGCCAGCCCGACTATGTGATGGCCGTGACCGAGGGCGCCGACGAGGAGACCCAGAGCCTCGTCGACGAGAAGCTTGGCCTCGCCGCCGCCGGCGACGGAGACGACGCGCTCTACGACAAGGCCGTCGCCATCGTCGCGCGCGACCGCAAATGCTCCACCAGCTACATCCAGCGCAAGCTCGCCATCGGCTACAACAAGGCCGCCCGCCTCGTGGAGATGATGGAGGACCAGGGCGTCGTCACCCCCGCCAACGCCGTCGGCAAACGCGACATCCTGGTGGAAGAGCGCTGACGACAGGACGGGCGGTTACATCGCAGTGGCTTGGTAGCGGCCCTCGGTGGAGACGTAGAACACGCACTCGGCTTCGGCGGCGCAGGTGACCTGGTGGGTGGCGTCGCCGTCAGAGCCGAAATAGCTGCCCGGGTCGAGCACCGCCTCCGCTCCGCCGGCCGCATGCACGGCCTGTCCGGAGATGAGGACGGCGCGTAGCCAGGCGCCGTTGCCGTGCAGCGCGCCCTCGAAACCCGCGGGCAGTTTCAGGAAGGTGCCGTTCCTCTCACCAGCCTCCGGCGCGCCCCAGAGGAACGCGACCTCAGGGCCTCCCTCGGCCAGCGTATCTTCCGGATCGAGCCAGGCCACATCGGCCGCATCGAGCCAGATGACGTTCCGCGCCTCGACATTGATCGGCCGCTCGCCATTGTCGAACTCCTGCTCCGCCGGCTGGACGAGATAGGGCCCGGACAGGATCTCGAGGAACGCTGTCGCCCGGCTGCCCTCCAGCGCGGCTGTCATGTGGTTCTCCCCCGCCGGCTGCGTCCAGAACGAGCCCGGGCCCATCCACATGCGCGCAGCCTCCGGGTCGTCGTTATGCACCGACCCGCTGATCACCACCGCGCGATAGGTGATGTTGTGGATATGCGGCGGAGACGCGAAGCCGTCCACGAACTCGATCAGCGTGCCCGTCGGCACGTCCTGCTTGATGTCGCCCCAGAGCACGCCTGCCTTCGGGCTCAGATCGCCCCGCAGCGGGTTCAGCGGCTGCAGCTCGATCTCCGAGCGGGGAACCACCTCCACCACAGGCTGGGCAACCGTGGCGCCGGCCGAGAGGGCAAGGGCGAGTGTCAGTCCAGGCAAGAAGGCGCGGCGGATCATCGACATCTCCATGGGTCGCAAGGCTGATGCGGCGCGGCGCCGCTCCCGCGCGTGTATGTGCAGTCCCACATCACCCAAACAATCCGCTTCAGAACTGAAACACTATCCGCTATCGCTTCACAATGGATCTCGACCTCAAATCGGTCAGGCTTTTCGTCCGCGTGGCAACGCTCGGCGCCATCGGGCGGGCGGGCGCGGAATTCGGGCTCTCCGCCACGGCCGCAACCCAGCGCATCCGCGCGTTGGAAGCGGCGGTCGGCACACAGCTCCTCCATCGCACCACCCGCGCCGTCTCCCTCTCCGCCGACGGGGAGGTTTTCCTGGCTCATGCCAAGCGCATCATCGCCGATATCGAGGACGCGTTCGCGGACATGCAGTGCAGCCCGGAGACCATCCAGGGAGAGCTGCGGATCGCCTGCTCCGCCTCCTTCGGGCGCAAGCTCATCACGCTCTTCGTTCACGAGTTCCTCGAGACCTACCCCAGCGTCTCGGTCCAGCTCGACATGAGCGACGGGGTGGTCGACATCGTGGAACAGGGCTTCGACCTCGCCATCCGCCTCGGCGAGCTCGCTCCCTCCAGCCTGAAGGCCAAGGCCCTGGCGGATAGCCCGCGCATGGTCGTCGCGGCGCCATCCTATATCGCGCGGCACGGGCGGCCCGAAACCCTCGACGACCTCAAGGACCACAACTGCCTCGCCCGCGCGGACATCCGGACATGGCGGTTCCGCGCGCCCGAAGGACAGACAGTCGAGGCCCGCATCTCGGGCAACTTCGCCACCAACCTGGCGGAGGGGATCACGGAGGCCGCCCTATCCGGTCTCGGCGTCGCCCGGAAATGCCGCTGGGAGATTGCGGAGCACCTTCAGTCGGGCGCTCTCATGCCTCTCCTCGAGGACCACACCGTTCTGCCGGAATGGCGCATCTTCGCCGTCCGTCCGCCCTCGCAGCAAACCCCGCCGCGCGTGCGGGCGTTCACCGACTTTCTGGCATCGAAGCTGAAGGGGGCATCGACGCTCGCGCCCCGTGGCGCGTGTCCCGACTGATCGCGGCGCGCCGGTCGGTCAGACGCGGGGCGCGTCGAACACCCCGGCAAGCACCAGCTCGATGAAGACGATCAGCACCACCATGAAGCCGAGATAGGCGGCGAAGCGGAGGTGGTCCTCGCCATCGATCACCACGCGGCGCAGCAGCGAGCCGAAGATGTCGAAAAGCGAGACGGTGACGAGAATGATGAGGAGGATCGCACCGCCCGAGGCATAGTCGAAACCGCGCAGCGACTCCGAGAGCGACATGCCGATGCCGCCCGCCCCCACGATGCCAAGCACCGTAGCCGAGCGCACATTGGCCTCGAAGCGGTAGAGCGAGAACGAGATCCAGAGCGGCATCACCTGCGGGATCACACCGAAGATGATCTCCTGCAGCCGCGAGGAGCCTGTGGCGCGGATCCCTTCCACAGGGCGCGGATCGATCGCCTCCACCGCCTCGGAGAACAGCTTCGCGAGCGTGCCCGTGGTGTGGATCGTCAGCGCCATCACGCCCGCCAGCGGGCCGAGGCCCACGGCAGCCACGAAGATCAGCGCGAAGACCAGCTCGTTGATCGCGCGCGCCGCATCCATCAGCCGGCGCACCGGAAAGACGATCCAGCTCGGCGCAAGGTTGGTCGACGACAGCAGGCCGAACGGCACGGCGAGGACGACCGAAAGGAACGAGCCCCAGACCGCCATCTGCACCGACTCGAGCATCAGTTCGAGATAGCTCTTCCAGTACCGGAAGTTCGGCTCGAAGAAGTCCGCCAGCAGCAGCGCCATGTTATCGCTGCCGAAGAACACCTCGCCGAAGCGGTTCATGTCCGACGGCACGAAGCTCCAGACGAGGAGCACGAGGAACGAGCCCCAGAGAAGCGCGTCGAAGGTCTTCTCCTTGGTCGTGCGACCGGGGACCTCGATATCGTCCAGCGTGGTTCTCAGGGTGGCGTCGGTCATGGGGGCATCCGTCATAAGGTTGGCCCCCGCATGAGCGCGGGGGCCATAGACGCAGCGATCAGCTGCGCGGCCGGCGGATCACTTGCGCGGGCGCGCTTCCGCAGCAGCGCGGATCTCGGCGATCTTCGCGTCGATCTCGGCGATCTTCGCGGTCTTCTCCTCTTCGGAGAACGTCTCGTCGCCCTGGATCGACATGCGCTGACGGATCTGGTCCATCTCGTAGAACGGCCAGAGCTGGGCGTTCGAGGACGGGATGAACGGGCCCATGTCGATGATCGCCAGGGTCTCGCGGGCTTCCTTCACCTCTTCATCGGTGCCGTGGCGGCCATAGGTCATGAAGAAGCTCATGATCTTGGCCTTGAGCGCCGGGTCGAGCTCCGGGCGCCATGCCATCGGGTCGGAGGCGATGAGGGGCGAGCGCCAGATCTCCTTGAGCTCGGCGAAGAGCTCCGGCTTGGCGGTCTTGAGGCGGGAGTACATGCCGGTCGAGGACGCCACGGCCGCATCGACCTGCTGGGTGGCAACCGAGATCAGGTTGGTCTCGTGGTTCGCGTTGCGCACGGTCTTGAAGCAGTCGCGTGGGGCCACGCCTTCCTTCGCGAACACGAAGGTCGAGGGCACGAGGAAGCCCGAGGTCGAGTTCGGATCGCCGATGCCGAAATCGAGCGTCTGGTCGCACTTCATGACGTCTTCGTAGGTCAGGCCGCTGTCCTTGTGCGTGACCATGACCGACCAGTAGCCCTGATCGCCGGTGCTCTCGGTGGTCTGCGCGAAGATCTCGGCGCCGGCGCGATCCACAGCGACCATGGCCGACTTGTTGCCGTACCAGACCACGTCGACCTTATCGAAGCGCATGCCCTCGATCACACCGGCATAGTCGGCCGCGAAGAACGGCTTCACCGGCATGCCGAGCGCTTCTTCCATGGCAACGAGGAACGGGCCCCACTTCTCGCGCTGGGCGCTGGAGCTCTCGGTCGACAGGATGCCGAAGAAGAGCTCGTCGGGGTTGGTGCGCTCTTCGGCCAGGGCCGGTGCGGTGAGGGCCACGGCCATGGCGGCAGCGGCGGTCAGGCGGGGGAACAGCTTCATGGTTCTCTCCTCTCTCGGGGGACTTCAGGCTGAGGCGAAAGCGGTGGTCGTGGGCTCGAGATCCGCGGCGTCGGGCAGGATGAGCTCCTCGCTCGCCTCCCCGTAGATCTCGCGCAGGAAGGCGGTGGTGAGCTGCCGGCTCGGCCCGTCGAAAACGATGCGGCCATCGCGCATCGCAATCGTCCGGGCGCAGTAGCGGCGCGCGTACTCGACCTGGTGAAGCGAGACGAGGACGGCTGCGTTATCGGTGCGGTTGATCTCGGCGAGGATCTCCATCACGCGCTTGGCCGAGGCCGGGTCGAGCGAGGCGATGGGCTCGTCCGCCAGGATCACCTCCGCCTCCTGCACCAGGCACCGGGCGATGGCCGCGCGCTGTTGTTGACCGCCGGATAGCGTGGAAGCGCGCTGCCGCGCCGTCTCTGCAATCCCCACCCGCGCGAGCGCGTGCATGGCGACCTGCTTCTCTTGATGCGTGAACATCATGAAGGTGCCGCGGAGCCGGGGGATGCGGCCGAGCCGTCCGGTCAGCACGTTCGTGAGCACCGAGAGCCGGGGCACAAGATTGAACTGCTGGAAGATCACGCCGAGCCGCCGGCGCGTCTCCGTCACCTTGCCCGACACGCGCCCGCGCGCCTGCACGGTCTCGCCCATCACCCGAATCTCGCCACCGTCATTCCCGCGATTGGCCTGGATGAGCCCCGCGATGTGGCGGATGAGCGTGGACTTGCCGGAACCCGACGCGCCGATCAGGGCGACCATCTCGCCACGCTCGATGGAGACACTCACATCGATCAGCGCACGGCGCGCGTTCCCGAAGGTCTTGTTGACTTTGGTGACGTCGACTGCACGCAAGGGAAGTCCTCCTGTCCGCCGCGTGCTTTGACGGAGATCGGCAACAAAGCAGCCTCACTTTAGTGACTGTTTAACGACGAGGGCCCGCGCTCGTGCGATCGCAGCAATAATGGAATGAAAACAGAGATTTAGATGATATATGAGAGGCTTCCGGTCGGCTGTTAAGAGCTGTCTAGACACCCCAACTCGCGCCCTGCGGCGCCCTCAACTGCCTCCAAAGCCACGGGTTTCGGCGCGCGATGCAAGCGCTTGCACGGGGTCGGAAACGCCGCGCCTGCGGCACGCTGGCGGCCAATAAATTCATCGTTAGCGAAGGATGAGAAAGCCGGTTATCGTTCGGTCAACGACAAAGAACCTGGGAGGACCCAATCATGAATTTGCGCCCTGATCCGACATTCCACCCCTCCGCCAAACTCGCCATGGAAGCGCCGGCCGAGACCCTGGCCTACACGCTCATGCTAAGCCCCGACGGCTCGCAGCCGGACGGTCTCGCGGTGGTCGATGTCGACCCGAGCTCCAGCACCTACGGCCAGATCGTCCACACGGTAATGATGCCGAACAAGGGCGACGAGTTTCACCATTTCGGCTGGAACGCCTGCTCGTCGTCGCTCTCGCCCCTCACCGGCCACGCCTTTCTCGAGCGGCGCTACCTGATCATCCCGGGCATCCGCTCCTCGCGCATCTACGTGATCGACGTTAAGGGCGGGCCGACGGCGGCCAAGATCCACAAGATCATCGAGCCTGAGGAGGTCTTCGCCAAGACCGGCTACTCGCGTCCCCACACCATCCATTGCGGGCCCGAGGGCATCTATGTCTCCACCCTCGGCGGCGGCGGCGCGGACGGGACCGACGGCCCCCCGGGCATCTTCATCATGGATTGCCAGACCTTCGACATCATCGGCCGCTACGAGATCGAGCGCGGCCCGCAGGACAAGCAGTATGATTTCTGGTGGAACCTGCCGCGGGACTACATGGTGAGCTCCGAATGGGGTCTCCCGCCGCAGTTCGAGAACGGCATCGTCCCGGAGGACCTGCTCTCCAACAAATACGGCCACCGGCTGCATTTCTGGAACCTGCGCGAGCGGCGCAACGTCCAGACCATCGACCTCGGTGCGAACCACCAGATGGCGCTCGAGATCCGGCCGGCACACGACCCGGTGAAGGAGTACGGCTTCTGCGGCGTCGTGGTCGACACCACGAACCTCGAGGGCTCGATCTGGACATGGTGGCGCGAGGGCGGGAAGTTCCACGCCAAGAAGACCGCCGTGATCCCGCCCGAGCCCGCGAAGGCCGATGACCTGCCGCCGCTCCTCAAGGGTTTCGAGGCTGTCCCGCCGCTCGTCACCGATATCGACCTCAGCCTCGACGACCGCTATCTCTACGTCGCCTGCTGGGGCACCGGCGAGATGCGGCAGTACGACGTGACCGACCCGATGAACCCGAAGCTCGCGGGCTCTGTCCATCTCGGCGGCATCGTGCGGAAA
>JBCBHB010000082.1:0-8355 GCA_038526025.1 Pseudomonadota bacterium | reverse complement strand
AACATCGAGGTTCGTGACGATGGCGCCTATGTCGACGCCGGCGAGAACGACAACCTGATCGTTCAGAAGCTCCAGGCCAACAGCAACGCCGTGGGCGTGTTCGGCTACAGCTTCCTCGAGGAGAATGCTGGTGCCCTCAAGGGTGCGACCGTTGGCGGCGTCGAGCCGACCTTCGACAACATCCTGACCGGCGACTACGCGCTCTCGCGCACGATGTACTTCTACGTGAAGAACGCCCATGTGGGCGTTGTTCCGGGCATCATGGAGTACGTGGCTGAGTTCGTTTCCGAGGACGCCTCAGCGAACGGCGGCTACCTCGTGGAGCGCGGCCTCATCCCGCTCGACGGCAGCACGCACACCGACAACGCCGAGCAGGCCATGGGCCAGAAGAAGCTCACCAAGGCGAAGCTCGAGGGCAAGTCCTCCTGATCGGAGCGACCCCCTACGCGCCGCTAGGGGCGGGGGCTTCGGCCCCCGCTCTTTCTCTCCCGCTGATGTAGATACCGGCAATCTCGGGCCCCCGCCGAGCGCTGCCGGTGCCGGGGACGAGAGGCTCCCTGGTTTCGCCGGAGGTGCCGATGCTGCCCTACGTCCTGCTTGTCGTCGCGCTCATGTCCTGCGCGGCCTTTGCCATGTGCCGCCAGCGCGCCGTGGCTTCGGCCGACGGAACGCTTGCGACGCTTCATTCCCGCCCGTCCTACCACGGTCTCTATGGTCTCCTGTGGGTGGCCATTGCCGGCTTCGGCACATTCGTTGTCGTCAACATCATCGGCACGTCGATCGTGAACGCGGTGATCTCGGGAGAGATCGCCAGCCTCGCGCCGGACCTGCAGCCGATCGAGCAGTCGCTGGTCTTCTCCGATGCGGTGAAGATCGCGAGCGGCGGCCTCGCTTCCACAACGGACGAGCTGCGGACCGCCATCGCCGAAAGCTATGAGAGCGCCAACTTCACGCGCGTTCTCATCGTGACCCTGGCGGGTCTCGGCGCGGCTGGGGCCACGTTCTACTATGTGTTCAATCAGGTCGGCCGTGAGTTCCGCGCGCGCAACCGCGCCGAGCGGATCCTGCGCACGATCCTCTGGACCGCGGCCGGTATCGCGATCCTGACCACCATCGGCATCGTGCTTAGCCTAATCGGCGAGACGATCATCTTCTTCCAGCGCATCGGCTGGAACGTGGATGCGTTCCTCTTCGGCACCACCTGGGCGCCCCTTTCGGGCGTGCAGGCGGGCAGCCTCGATCCCGCGAAGGTCGGTGCCATTCCGCTCTTCGTCGGCACCCTGATGATCACGATCATCGCCATGTGCGTGGCTGTGCCCGTTGGCCTCTTCGCGGCCATCTACCTGTCGGACTTCGCCTCGAAGCGGACCCGCTCCTGGGCGAAGCCGCTCCTGGAGATCCTCGCGGGTATCCCGACGGTTGTGTACGGATACTTCGCCGTGATCACCGTCGCCCCGGCCCTGCGCGACTTCGGTGCCTCCATCGGGCTCACCATCGCTTCCGAGAGCGCGCTCGCCGCGGGCGTGGTCATGGGCATCATGATCATCCCCTTCATCTCGTCGCTCTCGGACGATGTGATCAACGCGGTGCCGCAGTCGCTGCGGGACGGCTCCTACGGCCTCGGCGCGACGAAGGCGGAGACCATCCGCAGGGTGATCCTTCCCGCCGCGCTTCCCGGCATCGTGTCCGCCGTCCTCCTCGGCACCTCGCGCGCCATCGGCGAGACGATGATCGTGGTGATGGCCGCGGGGCAGGGTGCGAACATGACGCTCAACCCGCTCGATGCCGTGACCACCGTGACCGTGCAGATCGTCATGCTCATCACGGGTGATACCGAGGCCGATACGGCCGCAGCCCCCGCCTTCACGCTCGGCTTCACGCTCTTCTGTGTGACGCTGGTTCTCAACGTGGTCGCGCTCCGCGTGGTGCGCCGCTACCGCGAAATGTACGACTAAGGAGAGCCCTGCGATGAGCACCACCGTCGACTTTACCGAGCTCTCCGCCAAGCATACGGGAGAGGCGAACAAGAGCCGCCTCAAGGCCCGCTACTGGGCCGAGATACGCCTGAAGGCCTACGGCATCGCCGCCATCGGCGTTGCCGCCTTCGCCCTGGTGCTGCTGCTGAGCACCATCATCACCAAGACCGCGAGCGTCGTGTACGAGAAGTACATCACGCTCGAGGCCACCATCGAGGTCTCCGACCGGGATCGCGAGCGTCTGGCGGACGAGAACCCGCGCATGCGTGCCAATCTCCGCCGGGTGGTCCAAGCGTCTATCGCCAACGCCATCCCCGGCGAGATCGGCCGGCGGGAAAGCCGCCAGGCAAACAGCATCCTCTCCGGCGACGCCGGCCTCTTCCTGGGCGACCAGGTCAAGGCCGACAGCAGCCTGATCGGGCAGACGATCGAGTTCGACGCCCTTCTTGACGACAACATGCAGCTCTACCTCAAGGGCATCGTGGGGCGCCCCGAGGAGATCAAGAGCTCCGGTCCTCTGAGCGTTACCGCCCCCGACGAGGACGGCGTTGTTACCGCGACGTTCGACCCCTCCGATATCGGCGCGATCTTCCAGGCCATCCGGGAGCAGCGAGCCGACGATGCGGCCCGTGCGCGTTCGGAACAGCGCCGTCAGCAGAACGCTGTCGACGTGACGGAGGCGTTGCTCCTCGAGGCCGAGGGCGAGGAGGAGCGTGCGGCCGTTCAGACGCGGCTCGACAACTTCGTCGCCGCGCGGGACCGGGCAGAGGCGCAGGCCGATGAGCTCATGCGTCTGGCCACCGTGATCGGCGAGGACGTCCGCTACACGCTCACGGAGAGCGATCCGTCGCTTCTGATGCGGGCCGGCCCCGGCTGGCTGAAGCTCACGGAAGTTGAGCGCGGCGAGGCCACGGGCACCATCTACCTGCCGCTATCGGACGGGGAGCCCGCCGCCGCGGAGTTCGCGGAGGGCGAGTGGCAGGCCTATATCATGGAGCGCCCCGAGGCGACCCGCCTCCAGAGCGACCGCCAGGTTGTCTGGATGGAGAACTTCGAGGACCGCGGCCTCATCAAGGAAGTGCTGAACACCCGCATCCTGACCCAGTCGGACAGCGCAAGCGCCGAGCTGGCCGGGATCTGGGGCGCCGTCGTCGGCTCGTTCTGGACGATGATGGTCACCTTCCTCCTCGCCTTCCCGCTCGGCGTGATGGCCTCGATCTATCTCGAGGAGTTCGCACCGAAGAACCGGGTGACCGACCTGATCGAGGTGAACATCAACAACCTCGCTGCCGTTCCGTCGATCGTGTTCGGTCTTCTCGGCCTTGCGATCTTCGTCTCCGGTGTGCCCGTCAACATCTTCGGCAACGAGTTCACCATCGGCGGCTTCCTGCCCCGCTCTTCGCCGCTTGCCGGTGGTGCGGTGCTGGCTCTGATGACGCTGCCGACGATCATCATCGCCGGTCGCGCCTCGATCCGGGCCGTGCCGCCCAGCATTCGCGACGCGGCCCTGGGCCTCGGCGCCTCCAAGCTGCAGACGGCGACGCACCACGTCCTGCCGCTCGCCATGCCCGGGATCCTCACCGGTTCCATCATCGGCATGGCGCAGGCGCTGGGCGAGACCGCGCCGCTCCTCCTCGTGGGCATGAACTCCTTCATCCAGGAGCCGCCCGCCGATCCGCTCAGCCCCGGCAACGTGCTGCCGACGCTGATCTATCAGTGGAACAGCAACTCTGAGCGGCTGTTCGACGACAAGACCGCCGCGGCCATCTCGATCCTGCTCATCTTCCTCGTGTTGATGAACGCCTTGGCCGTCCTTCTCCGTAAACGCTTCGAGAGGCGCTGGTAATGACCGACACAACCAACACCCAGGCTGAGACCGCCGAGCAGCAGAACGGCACCGGCGAGATCGACAGCGCGGCTGCGATTGCGGCGAACAAGACGCCCGCGACCTCTGGCGAGGTGAAGATCCACTGCGTGGACGTGGACGTCTTCTACGGCGAGACGCAGGCCATCAAGAAGGTCTCGATCGACATCGAGGACAAGGCGGTCACCGCCTTCATCGGTCCGTCCGGTTGCGGCAAGTCCACGTTCCTGCGCTGCCTCAACCGCATGAACGACACGATCGACATCTGCCGCGTGACCGGCCAGATCGTGCTCGACGGCGGCGACATCTACGACGCGGATGTCGACCCGGTGCAGCTCCGTGCCCGCGTAGGCATGGTGTTCCAGAAGCCCAACCCGTTCCCGAAGTCGATCTACGAGAACGTCGCCTACGGCCCGAAGATCCACGGTCTTGCCGGCTCGAAGGCGGAGCTCGACAGCATCGTCGAGCAGTCGCTGAAGCGCGCGGCGCTGTGGGATGAAGTGAAGGATCGCCTGGACTCGCCCGGCACGGGCCTCTCGGGCGGTCAGCAGCAGCGTCTCTGCATCGCCCGCGCTGTTGCCACGGCGCCCGAGGTGCTGCTGATGGACGAGCCGTGCTCGGCCCTCGACCCCATCGCGACCGCGCAGGTGGAAGAGCTGATCGACGAGCTTCGCCAGTCCTACTCGGTGGTGATCGTGACCCACTCGATGCAGCAGGCCGCCCGCGTAAGCCAGAAGACCGCGTTCTTCCACCTCGGCTTGATGCTCGAATACGACGACACAGGAAAGATCTTCACGGCGCCCAGCCACGAGAAGACGCAGCAGTACATCACGGGCCGCTTCGGCTGAGGCCGGCCCGTTGGCCATTTGACGCATGGAGGCACCGGCCGGGGTACGCTTCGGCCGCGATGCAGAGGGGATGCAGGAAGGCGGTCCGCGCCACATCGTGACGGCGTTCGATCTGGAGTTGCGCGACATTACGGCGCGCATCTCCGAGATGGGCGGCATCGCGGAAGAGCAGCTCGGCAATGCGCTCGAAGCTGTCAGGCTGCGCGACAACGCGCTGGCCCGTGAAGTCATCGCCGCGGACAAGCGACTAGACCAGCTGGAGATGCGCCTCGAAGAAGCGGCGATACAAACGCTTGCCCTCCGTCAGCCGGTCGCTCAGGACCTGCGCCAGGTCGTCTCGGCCCTGAAGATCGCCTCGACCCTCGAGCGTATCGGGGACCTGGCGAAGAACATCGCCAAGCGGGCGCAGGTGTTGAATGAGGGGCCGCCCCTTAAGGTGCAGGGTTCGATCCTGCGGATGGGCCGGCAAACTCAGGCCGCTTTCACCGAGGTGCTCGATGCCTATACGGCGCGGGACACCGAGCTCGCCCAGCGGGTCTGGCGCCGCGACGTGGAAGTGGACGAGATGTATAACTCGCTCTTCCGCGAATTGATCACCTACATGATGGAAGATCCACGTGTAATTGGTCTCTGCTCGCAGCTTCTCTTCGTAGCGAAGAACCTTGAGCGTATTGGAGACCATGCAACTTTTATCGCTGAGATGACGTATTTCGTCGTGGAAGGAAAGCCGCTTGGCGACGAGCGGCCGAAGGGCAACGCATTCGGAGAGATGCCCGATTTCGACTGAGGGCGGTGTCGCATCACGATGGCGCTCCGGTGACTGAAGGAGACTGACGATGTCTGCGCGGGTACTGGTCGTTGAGGATGAAGAGGCGCTCTCGGCGCTGCTCGAATACAATCTCGGCAAGGAAGGCTTCGCCGTCCGCGTCTCTGGGGATGGTGAGGAAGCGCTTCTCGCCATCGAGGAGGACAAGCCCGATCTGGTGTTGCTCGACTGGATGCTCCCGGGTCTCTCGGGCATCGAGATCTGCCGCCGGATCCGGGCGCGCGGGGAGACGCGGGACACACCGGTCATCATGCTCACCGCGCGCGGTGAGGAGGACGACCGGGTTCGCGGGCTCGACACCGGGGCGGACGATTACCTCACCAAGCCCTTCTCGGTGCCGGAGCTCACCGCGCGCGTCCGCGCGCTCCTGCGGCGGTCGCGTCCCACGCTGGCGGCCGATGTCGCGACCTTCGGGGATCTGACGCTCGACCGTGAGACCCGCCGCGTCCGCCGCGCCGACCGCGAGGTGCATCTCGGCCCCACCGAATTCCGCCTGCTCGACTGCCTGATGCAGCGCCCCGGCCGCGTCTTCAGCCGCGAGCAGCTGCTCGACCTCGTCTGGGGTCGCGACGTCTATGTCGAGGCGCGGACGGTCGACGTCCATGTCGGCCGCCTCCGCAAGGCGCTCAACAACACGGGCGAGCGTGACCCCATCCGCACCGTACGCGCTGCCGGCTACGCACTCGACGAGACCTACGGCAGTTGACGACGAATTAACCGAGAGGGCCGGCGCCAATTCACGCTGGCCTTCTCCCCGCCCGGCACACTCACGGCCTCGATGATCATTTCGGAGGCTGTCATGCCGAACTTCCCGATCGACTTCGACTTCCCGCCCGACCGCTTCGTTCCGGACGAAGATCTGATCCCCCAGATCCCCCGCGAGCTGCTGCGCCGCGCCACGCTGAAGCAAACGCTTGAGACTGGCCGTGTCCGTGGTTTCTCCGCCCTTCTCAACGAAGGCTGCGAGCGGAGCGACATCCTGCATCTCGCTTCCATGGGGTATAGCGACGGCGAAGGGCGCTGGGCCCTCAAGCTCCGCACCGTACTCTGCTACGACATCGCGAGCTTCGGCATGCCCTGCATCGTGGCCACGCCGACCATGGCGGAGAACCCGGTCGTCATCTCGGTGGGTTTCACCCTGAGCGGCATGGACCAGGAGCTCGAACTGACCGCGTCACTCCGAACGCCGGATGGCGCCCCGGTTGGCGAAGCGCCGTTTCACTGGCACTGCGTGGTGCCGGTGACGCTGCGCCTCATCTGAGGCGCGGCCGATCAGCGGTCGGTTAGCGGCTGCGGGCACGGTCCCGGCGCGTGCTCATCGGCTGGTAGGCGACGAGGACATGGTGTTCGCAATAGGGTTTGCCCGGTAGCGCGGGCAGGCCGCAGAAGAAGAAGTTGTCCTCGGTCGGGTCGCCGATGGGCCATTTGCAGGTCCGCTCGGTCAGCTCCAGCAGGCTGAGCTTGCGCGCCATCTTCTCGATCTCGGCGAGCGTTGCGCGCGCGCTCTCCTCCTCCGGCGTCGGCAGGCCCGGCGGGCGCGGCTGGGAGGCGTCGCGGATCACCGGTTCGCGGCGGACAGGCACGGGCGCCGGCGCGGGTTCAGGCTCCGGCTCACGCACGGGCGCTGCCTCCGCCACCGGTTCCGCCGCCGCCACGGGCGCTTCGGCCGGCGCTTCCGCCGGTGCCTCGGCGCCAGCACCGGCGCCGTTGCGGTTCGAGAGACCAAGCCGGTGAACCTTGCCGATCACAGCATTGCGCGTCACGCCGCCAAGCTCCTTGGCGATCTTGCTCGCGCTCATGCCTTCAGCCCACAGCTCCTTGAGCTTCTCGACCCGCTCGTCCGTCCAGCTCATGCCAGCCCTCCCATTGCGCACCCCGTGCAGGTAAAGCGACCGGGGGCATCCTGCAAGGCGCGCAGGCAATACCCTGACACACCGCCCCGCCGCCCTAACTGCCGGGCGACGGGGCGATCTCTGCACATCCCCCATGAAGGGAAGAGACCATGAAGCACGACGCAACCGGCAGCCGGCGGACCGTGGACACCGCCAGCATGGGCGTCCGGCGCTTCGGCCAGGTGAACTGGCTCGGCATGCGGACGCTCTATGTCCGCGAGGTTCACCGCTTCATGAACGTGGCGACGCAGACGGTCGTGGCGCCCGTCGCCACCGCCGGTCTCTTCATGCTGGTCTTCACCCTCGCCTTCGCCGCCCGGCGGGGGGACGGGGCTGGCGACATTCCCTTCGAGCAGTTCCTCGCTCCCGGCATCCTGATGATGACCGTCATCCAGAACGCCTTCGCCAACACCTCGTCGTCCATGGGCATCGCGAAGGTGCAGGGCAACATCGTCGACACGCTCATGCCACCGCTCTCGGCGATCGAGATCCTGGTCGGCTATGTCGGTGGCGGCGTCACGCGCGGGCTGCTCTGCGCTTTCGTCGTCGGCCTCGTCATCTTCCCCCTCATCGGCCTCGGCGTCGCCAACCCGCTATGGGCGCTGCTCTTCGTGCTGCTGGGCTCAACCATGATGGCGCTGATGGGTCTCCTGTCCGGCATCTACATGACGAAGTTCGATCAGATGGCCGCCGTCACCAACTTCGTCATCACACCGCTCTCGTTCCTCTCCGGCACCTTCTACTCCATCTCCGTGCTGCCGGAGCCATTCCACAGCTTCAGCCTCGTGAACCCGTTCTTCTACGCGATCGACGGGTTCCGCTACGGCGTGCTCGGGAGCGCGGACGCCAACCCCTGGCTCGGCCTCCTGATCCTTCTCGCGGCCAACGGCGCCCTCGGCTACGTGGCCTGGTCCTGGCTCGTGCGGGGATATCGCCTGAAGGGGTGACC
>JBCBHB010000081.1:0-8361 GCA_038526025.1 Pseudomonadota bacterium | reverse complement strand
GCGCAACGCTTTCGCGCAGGCAACCAAAGCCGCGCTGGCGAAAGCGCCGGTCTCGGGCCGGATCACGATGTCGGGCTACGAGGGATCGGAGCTTCTGGTCGCGCGCCTCCTCGTCGAGTGCGGCGCGGATGTCCGCTATGTGGGCACGGCCTGCCCGCGCACCGAATGGTCCGCGGCGGACCGGGAATGGCTCGAGGCCAAGGGCGTGCATGTGGAGTTCCGCGCCGCGCTCGAGACCGATCTCGCCGCCATGGAGTGCTTCGAGCCGGATCTCTGCATCGGCACGACGCCCGTGGTGCAGGCCGCGAAGGAGCGGGCGACGCCAGCGCTCTACTTCACCAACCTCATCTCCGCCCGCCCGCTGATGGGCCCGGCCGGCGCCGGCTCGCTCGGCGAGGTCGTGGCCGGTGCGATCGCGGGCAAGACCCGGATGGATGCGATGCGCGCCTTCTTCGAGGGCGTGGGCACCGGCATGAGCGCGGGCGTCTGGGAAGAGACGCCGAAGGAACGGCCGGATTTCCGCAAGAAGTTCGCCCGCCAGCTCGAGCGCATGCGCGAGCGCCAGGGGCGGGAAGAGGAGATCGGGACATGATGCCTAGCCTCCCTTCCTCCCGCAGAACCATGACCCCCACCCCGGCCCTCCCCCTCGCAGGGGGAGGGAGCGGCCCCTGCGCCGCCCGCGCTGCATCGGGTCGTCTGCGCCAAGCTGCGCGGATTTCGCCCCCTCCCCCTGCGAGGGGGAGGGCCGGGGTGGGGGTCGCCGCCAGCGCCGGGAGGGTGCCATGCTGATCCTCGATCATGATCGGGCCGGGGGCTATTGGGGCGCGGTGTATGCCTTCACGGCCGTGAAGGGGCTGCAGGTGATCATCGACGGCCCGGTGGGCTGCGAGAACCTGCCGGTGACCTCGGTGCTCCATTACACCGACGCGCTGCCGCCGCATGAGCTGCCCATCGTGGTGACGGGCCTCGCGGAGGACGAGCTTTCGAAGGACGGCACCGAAGGCTCTATGAAGCGGGCCTGGGAGACGCTTCGGAAAGATGAACCGGCGGTGGTGGTCACCGGTTCCATCGCCGAGATGATCGGCGGGGGTGTGACGCCCGAGGGCACCGGCATCAAGCGCTTCCTGCCGCGCACCATCGACGAGGACCAGTGGCAGAGCGCGGACCGGGCGATGGCCTGGCTCTGGACCGAGTTCGGGATGAAGGCCGGAAAGGCGCCGAAGCCCCGCAAGCGCGCGGAGGGCGACAAGCCGCGGGTCAACATCATCGGGCCGATCTACGGCACCTTCAACCTTGCCTCGGACCTGGCGGAGATCCGCCGGCTGGTGGAGGGCATCGGCTGCGAGGTGAACATGGTATTCCCGATGGGGAGCCACCTTGCGGATGTGGGCCGGCTGGTGGATGCGGATGTGAACATCTGCATGTATCGCGAGTTCGGCCGGCTGCTTTGCGAGGCGCTCGAGAAACCCTATCTGCAGGCGCCCATCGGCCTTACCTCGACCACCAAGTTCCTGAAAAAGCTAGGTGAATTGACGGGGCTGGACCCCGAGCCCTTCATCGAGCGCGAGAAGCACACCACGATCAAGCCGCTCTGGGATCTCTGGCGCTCGGTCACGCAGGACTTCTACGCCACGGCGAGCTTCGGCATCGCGGCGGGGGAGACCTATGCGCGGGGTGTGCGGCATTACCTGGAGGCGGATCTCGGGCTGCCCTGCAAGTTCGCCTACAGCCGCTCCGCCGGGGCCAAGACGGATAACGAGACCATCCGCGCGGCAATCCACGAGACGCCGCCGCTGGTGCTCTTCGGCTCCTACAACGAGCGGATGTATGCGGCGGAGGCGGGCGGGCGCTGCCAGTTCATCCCCGCGAGCTTCCCGGGCGCGATCATCCGGCGGACCACCGGCACGCCCTTCATGGGCTACGCGGGTGCCACGTATCTCGTGCAGGAAATCTGCAATTCGCTCTTCGACGCGCTCTTCAACATCCTGCCGCTCGGCACGGATCTCGATGCCGTGGACGCGGCGCCGACGAAGCTCGTCCGCCAGGTGCCCTGGGAAGGGGCGGCGGAGCGGGCGCTCGAGGAGATGCTCGAGAGCGTGCCGGTTCTGACCCGTATCTCTGCCGCCAAGCGCCTTCGCGACGCGGCCGAAGGGCTCGCACGCGCCGAGGGCGCCGGGGCCGTTTCCGAACAACACCTGCACGAGGCCGCCAAGCGCGGCCTTGCGCCTGCCTGACCAACTGGGAGCCGGGGGACGCCCCGGAGAGCGGCCCGTCAGAGGCCAAAGAAGGAGTGACGCGATGTTCGACCAGGCCATGACCGACATCCCGGCAACGAGCGAGAAGCCCAAGGCGCTGAGCGCGGGCATGACCGGGCAGATCGATCCGGTGCGCCTCAAGCGGCTGAAGGACCAGGAGTACCGGACAATGTACTGGCTCATCGTGCCGGTGTGCCTGGTGATCGCTGCCATCGCGCGCGTGGCGCGGGCCCTCGGCTTCGGCGGCGACGCCTTTCATTCGAGCCATGAGATCGCGCGCGGCAGCCTCGCCGCCGAGGCGAGCCGTATGGCGCACACCGTGATCCCCTTCGCCTTCTGGCGCTGAGGGTTTCTGAGATCCGCCGGGCAACCGGCGGTGTGACGGCTTCGTGCGTGTCCCGTGGCTCCGGCCGCGGAAGGCGCGCGAAGGAGGGCAGGAGGGGGCGACCCCGAGCGTCCTGGCGCGGGCATTACGCCCTGCCATCCCCGCCGCACGGGATCGGGTGCGGTAACGGCCCCCTCGCAAGAGGATCACGGGCCACCAGCCGGAGGTGAATTGATGGCTGAAGAAAAGGGCTCGCTGACGGGCCTGACCGACGAAGAGGCGAAGGACTTCCACGAAGTCTACATGAGCGGCCTCGTGCTCTTCACCGGCGTCGCCGTGGTCGCGCACATCCTCGTGTGGCTGTGGCGGCCCTGGTTCCCCGAGAGCGCGACCGACGGCTACGGCGCGATCGAGGGTGCAACCAAGATCGCCGAAGCCGCTCTCTCGGCGTTCGTGTGAGGAGGGACTGAACCATGCAAAAGTTCTACAAGATCTGGCTCGTTTTCGATCCGCGCACCGTGCTGATCGCGCAGGCCATCTTCCTCTTCTCGCTCGCCGCGATGATCCACCTGGTGGTGCTCTCGACGGACCGTTTCGACTGGCTCGACGGTCCGAAGTCCGCCGCCGTGGAGATCGAAATGCCGACGATGCTCGGCTGACGCGACGCATGCTGCCAAAGCCGCGGGCGGTGCGCTGCCCGCGGCGAACCCGAACCGCGCGCTGCCGCATACCCCCCGCGGCCGCCTCAACGGGACCCGAGAGGACAACCTAATGGCCTTGCTCCACTTTGAAAAAAAATACCGCGTAAGAGGCGGTACTCTCATCGGGGGAGATATGTTCGACTTCTGGTTAGGCCCGTTCTACGTGGGCTTTTTCGGAGTCACGACGATCTTCTTCGCTGTGCTCGGCACGCTCATGATCTTCGTGGGCGCTGCGTGGCAGGGGACCTTCAACCCCTGGACGATCAATATCGCGCCGCCGCCGCTGGACTACGGGCTGGCGATCGCGCCGCTCCGCGAGGGCGGCCTCTGGCAGATGATCACGGTATGCGCCATCGGCGCGTTCGTGAGCTGGGCGCTCAGGCAGGCCGAGATCAGCCGCAAGCTCGGCATGGGCCTTCATGTGCCCGTGGCCTTCAGCTTCGCGATCCTGGCTTATGTGACGCTGGTGGTGATCCGGCCGGTGCTGATGGGCGCCTGGGGGCATGGCTTCCCCTATGGCATCTTCAGCCATCTCGATTGGGTGTCGAATGTCGGGTACCAGTACCTGCACTTCCACTACAATCCGGCCCATATGCTGGCCATCACCTTCTTCTTCACCACCACGATGTTCCTGGCGCTTCACGGCGCGCTGGTGCTCTCGGCGGTGAACCCGGAGAAGGGCACGCCCGTGAAGACGCCGGAATACGAGGATACGTATTTCCGCGACTTTATCGGCTATTCGGTCGGCACCCTCGGCATTCACCGCGTCGGTCTGTTCCTGGCTCTCAATGCCGGGTTCTGGTCCGCCGTTTGTATCGTGATCTCAGGGCCTTACTGGACCCAAGGCTGGCCGGCCTGGTGGAACTGGTGGCTCGAGCTCGGCATCTGGCCGTGAGCTGAGGAGGGACATTCCATGGCAATGGTCGAATACCAAAACCTCTTCACGCAGACCCAGGTGCGCGGACACCCCGAAGCGGGCGTGCCCTCGGAGAAGAACAGCTGGAGCCGGGCCGGCAAGGGCGGGTTCTCCTACCTCGTCGGCATCATCGGCAACGCGCAGATCGGCCCGATCTATATCGGCGGCCTGGGCTTCGCCTCGATCGTGACCGGCGTTCTGGCGATCAACATCATCGGCTTCAACATGCTGGCGAGCGTTGATTGGAACATCTTCGAGTTCATCCGCCAGGGCTTTTGGCTGGCGCTCGAGCCGCCCCCGCCGGAATACGGGCTCTCCTTCCCGCCGCTGAACGAAGGCGGCTGGTGGATGATCTCGTCGCTCTTCCTGCTGATCAGCGTGCTGCTCTGGTGGGTGCGCTCCTGGGAGCGGGCGAACGCGCTGGGGATGGGCAAGCATGTCTGCTACGCCTTCGCCTCCGCGATCTGGCTGTTCCTGGTGCTGGGCCTCTTCCGCCCGCTCCTGATGGGCAGCTGGTCGGAGGGCGTGCCCTACGGCGTCTTCCCCCATCTCGATTGGACGGCGGCGCTCTCGATCCGGTACGGGAACCTCTTCTACAACCCGTTCCACGCGCTCTCGATCGTGTTCCTCTACGGCTCGACCCTGCTTTGGGCGATGCACGGGGCCACGATCCTGGCGGTCACCCGGCTGGGTGGCGAGCGTGAGATCGAGCAGATCGTGGACCGCGGTACGGCGTCGGAGCGCGCGGCGCTCTTCTGGCGCTGGACCATGGGCTTCAACGCCACGATGGAGTCGATCCACCGCTGGATCTGGTGGTTCGCGGTGCTGACGACGCTTACGGGCGGCATCGGCATCCTGCTCACGGGCACCGTGGTCGATAACTGGTTCATCTGGGCCCAGGACCACAACTTCGCGCCTTCCTATCCGGAGGCCTATCCGCCCGCACCGATCCCTGACGGGGCGAACGATCCTTCCTGGAACCCGGCGACGCTGCCGGGCATGGGCGGGGCCGAACTCCCGGCGGCGGATGCGGTCATGCAAGGGGAGAGCAACTGATGAAACGCCAGATTTTCGTTGGCGCGGCCGTCTTCATCGGTTTCTGGACGCTGATGTTCGTCGGCTGGAACCTCACGCTCCGGACCCCGCTGGTGAAGACCCAGATCGGCTACGACGGCGTGGCCATGACGCAGCTCGACTTCGCGGACGATCTTGCCGCGAAGGAGAACGACCCGATCCACGTCGCTCCCGAGGAAGTCTATCCGCTCGAGGAGGGCGATCTCGAGGGCGACCGGGCCGGGGACATCTACGAGAACGTCCAGGTGCTCGGCCATCTCTCGGATGCGCAGTTCAACCGGTTCATGGCCCAGATCACCGAGTGGGTCAGCCCCGAGCAGGGCTGCGCCTACTGCCACGGTGAGGACGGGAACTTCGCCCACGATGCCTACTACCAGAAGATCGTGGCGCGCTGGATGATCCGGATGACGCAGAACATCAACGGCAACTGGGGTGACCATGTCGCGCCGGCCGGGGTGAACTGCTACACTTGCCACCGCGGCAAGAACAATCCGGACAACCGCTGGTTCACGGATGTCTCGGCCGTGGAGACCTCGGGCAAGCTGGGTTGGAAGGCCGGGGGCAACGAGCCGGGCATCGGCCTCGCCACCCTGCCGAAGGACCCCTACACCCCGTTCCTGCTTGGCGACGCGCAGGTCTGGGCCCTGTCGGACAATGTCCATCCGGGCCAGGAGGGGACCAAGGGCACCAAGCACACCGAGTGGACCTATGCGCTCATGAACCACATGAGCATCGGGCTCGGGGTGAACTGCACCTACTGCCACAACTCTCGGAACTTCGGGTCGTGGGAGCAGAGCCCGCCGACGCGGACGAAGGCCTGGTACGGCATCCGCATGGTGCGCGACGCCAACGCCAACTACGTGGCGCCGACGGTGGCGGTGAACCCGGCCGACCAGCTTGGACCCACTGGCGACGTCTCGAAGATCTACTGCACGACCTGCCACTACAACATCGCCAAGCCCCTCTACGGCGCGGACATGATCTCGGCCTATCCCTCGCTCCAGGCTCCGGGCCCCCAGCCCTGGCCGACGGAGGATGCGCTGATGCTCGATCCGAAGCCCGAAGAGGCGAGCCTGGAGACCGGCACCGCCGTGCAATGACCTGACGCACCGGCGCCCCCCAGTCGTGGGGACGCCGGCCAAAGCAAGGCCTTCAAGGGGAGCTCGGCGCTCCCCTTTTTTCTTTCTGCCCCGCCGCCGGACGTGACGCCGCGCTGTACCGGCGCGTCGGCCGGGACGTCCTGGGTTGGCGGTGGTTTGGGGGTGTTAACCCTCGAGGACCGGGCGGCCGTTCCAGCGGCCCTCGGCGTCGAGGACCGCGAAGCGTGCGAAGAGTTCCTCGCTGAACCAGTTGCCCTGGCGCACGGCGGCGATGGCGGTGCGGTGGCCCTCGCCCTCATAGGCGAAGGCGCGCATGGCGCCCGCGTCGCGCCAGACGCTGAAGGTCACCTGATGGAGGAGCGGCACCTCGCCCATGCCGAGCCGGAAGAGCATGCCGGGCCCCGCCGCGATCTGGCGGTTGATGGCGGGCACCCGGCGCCAGAAGGCGACGGCGTGGCGCGGTTTCACGGTCGCGCGCGTCAGCACCGCAAGCGGCAGGCCGGCGGGCGCCCCGGCAGCGCATTCGAAGGGGGCGAACCCGCCCCAGCGGCCGGTGCTGGTGAGGGGGCGCATGGTAAGGGTGCAGTGTTCGGCCGCGCGTGCGGCCCTGGCGGCGAAGGGGCGTGCCTTGAGGCCCTCGCGCGCGGCTTCCCGGCTCTCCCACGCGGCCAGCACGGTCCAGACCGCGGTGTTGGGCGCGGGATCGAAGCCCTCACCGGTGCCTGTGCCCATCATCCGTGCGAAGCCGCAGCCGGGCAGGCGGCCGAGCGCCCGGGGGCCGAGCGCCATGGTGGAGACCTGGCGGAGGCGGGCGAGCGTGCTCTCGAAGCGGTAGCAGGTGAGGGTGACGACCTGCGCGCCCGCCGCGTGGCCGGTACGCGAGGCCTCATGCGCGTAGCGGAGGCGGCTGCGCGGGGCGTGGGCCGCGGCGGTCGCGGCCCCGCGGGCATGGTCGAGATCGAGCGGGGGCGCGGTCATCCTGGCCTCGCCCCCAGGGCGCCTTATTGCGCGGCCCGCGGCATGCGAGCGAGCTTGCACTCTTCCCAGAGCGAGGAGAGCGCCTCGGTCAGCCGGTCGATATCCTGGGGCGTGTGGAGGGGGCCCGGCGTGAAGCGCAGCCGCTCCGTCCCGCGCGGCACGGTGGGGTAGTTGATCGGCTGGACGTAGATACCCCATTCGTCGAGCAGCCGGTCCGACAGCCATTTGCACTTGACCGGGTCGCCCACCATCACCGGCACGATGTGGCTGGGGTTCGGCTGATGCGGGATGCCGATAGCGTCGAGCCGCTCGCGGAGCACGGCGACGTTACGCTGCTGCTGCTCGCGCTCCCAGCTGCTGTCCTTGAGGTGGCGGATGGCGGTGGCGGCGCCGGCCGCGACGCTGGGCGGCAGCGCGGTGGTGAAGATGAAGCCCGAGGCGTAGCTCCGCACGAAGTCGCAGAGCGCCGCGGAGGCCGCGATGTAGCCGCCCATCACGCCGAAGGCCTTGCCGAGCGTTCCCTCGATGACCGTGATCCGGTCCATCAGCCCTTCACGCTCGGCCACGCCGCCGCCGCGGGGGCCGTACATGCCCACGGCATGCACTTCGTCGATATAGCTGAGCGCGCCGTGCCTCTCGCAGACATCGAGGATCTCGGCGATCGGCGCGATGTCCCCGTCCATCGAGTAGACGCTCTCGAAGGCGACGATCTTCGGCCGGCCGGGCTCGATGGCCGCGAGCTTGGCATCGAGATCCTCGACGTCGTTGTGCTTCCAGATCGCCTTCTCGGCGCGGCTGTGGCGGATGCCTTCGATCATCGAGGCGTGGTTGAGCGCGTCCGAGAGGATCACAGCGCCCGGCATCTGGGAGCCGAGCGTGCCGAGGGCCGCCCAGTTCGACACGTAGCCCGAGGTGAAGAGGAGCGCGCTCTCCTTGCCGTGGAGGTCTGCAAGTTCGCGCTCGAGCGTCACGTGGTGGATATTGGTGCCCGAGATGTTGCGCGTGCCGCCCG
>JBCBHB010000080.1:0-8378 GCA_038526025.1 Pseudomonadota bacterium | reverse complement strand
AGCTGGAAGCGCTGTGCGCGCGCTTTGCGGCGACCCGCGCGGGCGAGGCGGAGCGCGAGGCGATCGCCACCTGCCACGCCGCCTGTACGGAGGCCGCCGCCTCGGAGGACGAGGACGCGTACTATTACATCAACGCGCGGTTTCACGAGGCGATCTGCGTCGCGGCCCGCAACGGCTTTCTGGCGGACCAGACGCTCGCGTTGCGCCGCCGGCTGAAGCCCTTTCGCCGCCATCAGCTCCGGGCAAGCGGCCGGATCAACCGGTCGCTCGACGAGCATGCGGCCTTGGTCGACGCAATCCTTGCCGGCGATCCGGACGCCGCGGCCGCGCGCATGCGGGCGCATGTGCTCATCCAGAACACGGAGTTCGGAGACCTGCTGGCAGCCAATCGCGCACAGGCGGACGGGGGCTCAGCGCCAGCCGGCGCTCTTTAGCGCGGCGGCAGCTTAGCGGTCTCGCCGGCCGCTCCCGATGGCGCCAACACCTCGGCCGCGGCGGCTGCTAAGGCGCTGACGAGATGCGCCTTCGGGTGCCCTTCGCGTTCGATGAGGCAGAGTGCCCGGCTCGCGCCTTCGCCCGGCAGAGGGAGGGTGAAGAGGCCCTGCCGCACTTCGGCCCGCGCTCCGGCAGGGCGTGGCACCACCGAGACGCCGAGGCCATGGCGCACCAGCGCCTCGATCGCATCTAGTGCATCGACCTCCATGGCCTCCGCCGGAGCGAGGCCGCGTGCCGCGAGCGCCTGCTCGATCTGGCGGCCGGCCCATGCGCGTCGGCTGAACCAGATGAACGGTTGATGGCGGACGAGATGGGCGATCCGTTGCTCGGGGTCGAGCCCGGCGCCTTCGGTGGCGAGCGCGGGTGCTGCGATCAGTTCCAGCGGCTCCTCCACAAGCGGCCTCACATCGAGACCCGGGGGCGTGGCGCTGCCACCTGGCCGGGTCAACAATGCGGCATCCAGCGACCCGCTCCGCACCGCCTCCGCCAGATCGCCTGAGAGGCCCGCGCGGAGGCGAACGGCGATGCCCGGTGCGGCCTGACGCAAATGGGCGAGTGTCGGGGCCGCAAGATGTACGAAGGCGGACGGGACGACGCCAAGGGTGAGCACACCCCGCCGCGCACCCTTTTCTCCGCCAGCGCCCGCTGCGGCCATTTCCTCGACCAGCCCTGCAACCTGACGCGCCTGGGCGACAACGGCGCGGCCTTCCTCCGTGAGCCGTGGCGGGCGGGAGGAGCGGTCGATCAGATCCGCCCCCAGCGCCTCCTCTAGGGCGCGCAGCTGGAGGCTCACGGCACTATGGCTCAGGCCGATCGCGCGGCCGGCGGCGGTCATCCCGCCCTTCTCCGCAAAGGCGACGAGGATTGTGAGCTGTCGGAGGGAGATATTCGGCAGCATTGTTTGAAAAACTCACGGTGTGCCTGAATATTACTCGCTTTTGTGCGAATGGCAAACGGCATATCGTCATCACGAGTTTGTGAGGGAGGGTCGCCATGCTGGACATCACCGAGGATCTCGCCGGCAGCGTTGCCGCGGTGCGGGATGAGGCGCGGGCGTTTGCGCAGGAGATTGCCGCACCGCAGGCGGCGGAGACGGATCGCACGGAACGCTATCCGTGGGAGATGGTCGCCGCGATGCGCGATGCGGGGCTGATGGGCATGACGATCCCGCGCCGGCTGGGCGGGCGGGGCATGCCGCTTGCCGCTGCGGTGACCGCGGTGTCGGAGCTGGCGCAGGCTTGTGGGGTGGCCGGTCGCATCGCCGTCGAGAGCAATATGGGGGCGCTCGGCGCGATCGTCGCGCATGGCACGGAGGCGCAGCAGCGGCTTGCCGCCGATCTGGTGCTGAGCGGGGACAAGCCGGCGATCTGCATCAGCGAACCGGGCGCAGGCTCCGCTGCCACCGAGATGTCGACGACGGCGCGGCGCGTTGCCGGCGGCTGGGTTGTGAACGGGCTCAAGCACTGGATCACGGGGGGTGGCGTCTCTCGTCTCCATCTCGTGTTCGCGCGGATCGTGGAGGACGGGGAGGACCGCGGTATCGGGGGCTTCCTGGCCGTGCGCGACGAGACCGAGGGGCTGCGCACGGGCCGCCGGATCCCCACCATGGGGCTGCGGGGCATTCCGGAATGCGAGGTGCATCTCGAGGAGATGTTCGTGCCCGACGCCATGGCGCTGATCCCCGGGGGCGACGGCCGGCGGGGCTTCGCCAAGCTGATGACCGCCTATAACGCGCAGCGCTGTGGCGCGGCTGCAGTGGCGCTCGGCCTCGGGCAGGGGGCGTTCGCGCTGGCGCGGAACTATCTGCTGGAGCGCGAGCAGTTCGGCCGGCCGATCGCGGAGTTCCAGGGGCTCCAGTGGATGCTGACGGACATGTCCATCGGCCTTTCGGCGGCGGAGGCGCTGATCGGGAAGGCAACGGTGAACGCCGCCAGCCGCCCCGGCGGCTTCCCCGACATGGCGGAGGCCGCGCAGGCGAAGATCCTGGCGGCGGAGACGGCGGTGAAGGTGACCAACGACGCGTTGCAGCTGCATGGTGCGGCGGGCTACAGCCGGGACAATCCGCTGGAGCGCATGGTGCGCGATGCGCGGATGTTCACGATCGGCGGCGGCACGGCGCAGGTGCTGCGGACGCAGGTGGCCTCGGCCCTGCTCAGCCGGAAGCTGCCCCAGACCCGCGCGGGACAGGCGGCAAGCTGAGCCCTTCGCCCGAGGCGGCGGCGGGCCCGCCCGGTGGCAGCCGCCGGCCGGGCCGCCACCCGCCCCCGCCCACCGGCGGGTGGCGGCCCGGCCGTACGGTCCGGCTTCGTGCTCTTGCCGCTTGCATCGTCGCAGCCTCTCGTCTTCCTTCTGCGGAGCCTTCGGGAGAGCGCCATGACATCCTTCGATTTCCGCACAACGCCCGCCATCGCATCCGGGCCCGGGAAGACCGCAGCGCTCGGCGCGCAGTTCCGGGCGCTCGGCGCCACGCGCATCGCGCTTGTCTCCGATCCCGGGGTCATCGGTGCCGGCCTCACATCCGAAGCGGAAGCCGCGCTCAACTCGGCGGGGCTCGGTGTCTTTCGCTGGCAGGATGTGAAGGCCGATCCGCCGGAGGCTGACATTCTCGCCGCCACGGCTGCGGCGCGCGCCGAGGGGTGCGATGCCGTGCTCGGCCTCGGTGGTGGCTCGCCGATGGACACGGCAAAGCTCGTGGCGCTCTTGCTCGGCACCGACCAGCCCCTGGCGGAGGCCTATGGCGTCGGGAATGCGCGGGGGCGCCGTGTGCCGCTCATCCTGGTGCCCACGACGGCGGGCACAGGCTCGGAAGTGACCCCCATCGCCATCGTGACCACGGGCGAGAACGAGAAGAAGGGGGTGGTGGCGCCGCAGCTGCTGCCCGACGCTGCCGTTCTGGATGCCGCGCTGACCACCGGCCTGCCGGCGCCCGTCACCGCCGCCACGGGCATCGATGCGATGGTGCATGCGATCGAGGCCTATACCTCGCGCCACCGCAAGAACCCGTTGTCGGACGTGCTGGCGCGTGAGGCCCTGGCGCTCCTCGGCGCGAACATCCGGCAGGCGGTTGCGGTGCCGGGCGATGTCGATGCGCGCGGGGCGATGCTGTTGGGGGCGTGCCTTGCCGGCATGGCCTTCGCCAACGCCCCGGTCGCCGCTGTCCATGCCCTGGCCTACCCGCTGGGCGGGCACTTCAAGGTGCCGCATGGGCTTTCGAACGCCATGGTGCTTCCCCATGTGCTGGCCTTCAACCGCGCGGAACCGACGGCAGAGGCCGCATATGCGGAGCTGGCGCCTGTCGTCTTCCCGTCGCTCGGCGGTCACGATACGGGGCTGCGGGTGGACGCCTTCATCGAGGAGCTGGCCGCGCTCGGCCCGGAGCTGGGCCTCGATGTTACGCTCGCCTCGGCTGGCGTGAGCCACAACCATCTGCCGATGCTGGCGGAAGACGCCATGAAGCAGCAGCGGCTTCTGGTGAACAATCCGCGGGAGATGACGGCGGAAGCAGCCCTCGAGATCTACACACGGGCGCTTTGAAGCCACAGGCGCCGTGATAGGCATGGGCGTGCATGCTTGATGCCTTGCAAGCCCGGGCGCGCCGCGTAACCTGCCGCCCACGCTGACGCCAGCGCCGATACCGGCTGTTTGCACAATCGCTTAAGGGGGACTTCAGCCTTGCGCCTCGCCATCGTCACCGCCCTTGCTGCGGGCAGTCTCGTCTTCGTGCAACCGTCCTTCGCGGCCCACTCGTCCTGCGCGGGTGGCACCCTGCCGGCGGAAAGCCAGTGTGCAGGCAAGGACGACACGCTCTCCCGGATCGGTGACAAGGGCGGCACGGCCGTGTGCCGCGCCGACGATGGAGCGCCCTTCAGCCTGCAGTACGATCGCGTCGCTCCTGCCGGTTATCAGTGTTCGCACTATCACAGCTGCACCTGGGCACTTCAGTACGATCCGGAGGCGTGGAAGGCCTTCTGCGAGATCGACGAGGAAGCGCTGGAAGAGGAAGCGAAGCGCAAGCTTGAAGAAGAGAAGCGCGAGCTCGAAGAAGAGGAGCGCGACCTCGACGCCCCGGCCGAGTGATCGGCGGGGCACCGCGGCTCCAGGTTACTCGGCTGCAGCCTGCGGGTTCCTGGCCGGCGGTGCCTCGGTATCGGCAAGCGACAGTTCGGTTCTGAAGAAGCTCGTCCCGTCCTCCCGGAAGACAACGGTGAGCGTGCCGCCCATCCGTTCCACGATGGCACGGCTGATCGGCAGGCCGAGCCCCGCCCCTTGCTCCGCCCCGGCGCGCCGCCCGCGCGCGAATTTCGAGAAGATCTCCTCCGCCTCGTCGCGTGTGACGCCACCACCATTGTCCGAGATATCGATGGCTAGGCGCTGAGGCAGGAGCGTCGTGCTCACGGCGATCCGAGGCTCGGTGGACGAGTTGTACTTCACGGCGTTCGAGAGGAGGTTGATCAGCACCTGCCTCAAGCGGTCCGGGCTCGCGGCGATGCGGGTATTGCTCGCCGGCAGTTCGACATCGACGGAGATGCCCGCGTTTCGGGCGAGCCCCGTGATGCTGTCCACCGCGCCTTGAACCGCTTCCGCTGCGGATAGCGGCTCGAGCTGGATCTCCGAGGCGCCGCTTTCCAGCCGGCTGATATCGAGGATCTCGTCGAGGAGGCGGGTGAGCCGAATGCTCTCCGCGTGGATGATGTCGACAAAGCGCCTTCGCTCTTCCTCCGTGATCCCGGGCTCCGACAGGAGGATTTCGGAGAAGGACCGGATCGAGGTCATCGGCGTGCGGAGCTCGTGGCTCACCTGGCTCAGGAACTCATCCTTCTGGCGATCGAGCCGGCGGAGCCGTTCGTTCGCGCGACGAAGGGCGCTGGCGGTCTGCTCGAGTTCGTCGGTCTTCTCCGCGAGACTGAGCGTCGTCTCCATGAGCTTCTGCGTCTCGTCTGCGATGTTGAGGAGTTCGGAGAGCGAGCCGATTTCCCCGCCGGTTGCGCGCATAAGCATGGCGTGGGCGGAGGCGGCGCCGATGGAGCCCGCGAGCTCACGCTCCAGCCGCGCCATCATCGCATCGTCTGCTACCGGGAGGCGCCCTTCATTTCCTTGCTCGCTGGCCAGGTCGTCAAACAGCTGGCGTGCCGTATCGGCACCAAGGATACGCTGCGCCAGGACGAACAGATCCTCCACTGCAGTCTCGCGATGGGTGAAGCGCTGAACATCGCTCGCGCCGCCGTCGCCGCTCCGAAAAACCTGTACGAAGAGCGCGCCCTGCAGCAGCTCTAGCGGGCGCATCGGTGCGAAGATCGAGACGCCGATGAAGAGCATGGTGTTGAGCGACAGGGACCAGATCGTCGCATGCACGAGAGGGTCCACGCCGGTCAGGCCGAGCAGCGCCTGCGGCTGAAGGACCGCGATGCCAAAGGGCCCGTTCGCAACCCAGGCGGCGTCCGGCGCGAGCGCAGGGAGAAAGAGCGTGTAGAGCCACAGAACGGCGCCGGCCGAGAGGCCCGCCAAGGCCCCGGCGCGGGTGGCCCCACGCCACACGATGCCGCCGATCATCGCCGGCAGCACTTGTGCCGCCCCCACAAAGGCGATCAGGCCCATGGCGGCAAGGGCCGCCGCGCCATCGGAGATGGTGAGGTAGAGAAAACCAAGGCCGAGAATGGCGGCGATGGTCACACGGCGGCTCGTGATCAGCACCTCGCGCACGTCGCCGGAGGCCGCGTTACTCTGCATCAGCGCGCGCAGAGCAAGTGGCGCCACGATGTGGTTCGACACCATGGTGGAGAGCGCGATCGCCGCGACGATGACCATCGACGTCGCCGAGGAGAAGCCGCCGATGAAGACGAGGAGGGCCAGGGCCTGCTGATCGAAGGCAAGCGGCAGCTCGATAACGTAGAGATCCGGGTTGGAGCCCGGCGGCAGGAAGGCCTGTCCCGCGATCGCCAAGGGCAGCACGAACAGGCTCATGAGGAACATGTAGAGCGGGAACATCCAGGATGCCGTGACGAGGTGGCGTTCGTCGCTGTTCTCGACCACCGTCACCTGGAACTGCCGGGGCAGGCAGAGAACGGCGGCCCCGGCCAGCAGTGTCATCGTGAACCAGCGTGGACCGAAGACCGTTTCCGGATCGACCATCTCGTCGGGCATCCGCTCGAAGATCTCACCGATCCCGCCGGCCACGCCCCAAACCGCGAAGATGCCCACGGCGAGGAGAGCGGCCAGCTTCACCACGGCCTCGAGCGCGATGGCGGCCACCACGCCGTGATGCCGCTCGTTCGCGTTGATCGTGCGCGTGCCGAACAGGATCGTGAAGGCGGCGAGGCCGCAGGCCACCCAGAACGCCGTTCGGGTCTCGTGCGCCGTGCCGCTGATCGCCTCGAAGCTGGCAGTGATGGATTGCAGCTGGAGCGCGATGTAGGGCGTGGTTGCGGTGAGCGCGAGGAGCGTGACGACGACCGCAAGCGTGCCCGACTTGCCGTATCGCGAGCTCACCAGATCCGCGATGGAGGTGATCCGGTGAACGCGGCCGATGCGCACCAGCTTCCGAAGCGTCCACCACCAGCCAACGAAGACGAGCGTCGGGCCGAGATAGATCGTCGCGAACTCCAGCCCGGAGCGGGCCGCAGAGCCAACAGCGCCGTAGAAGGTCCAGGACGTGCAGTAGACCGAGATCGACAGCGTGTAGACCAGGGGCGATTGCAGCCAGCGGCCACGGGCGAGGCTCGCGCGGCGGTCTCCGAGAAAGGCAACCGCGAAGAGCAGCACCACATAGCCGAGAGCGACGGCGAGGATCGTGTCCTGTGAGAGCATCGTCCGCCCCGCGCAGCCTATTGCTGCCGGTGCGCGGCGCGCGGCGCCGCCCGCTCCTCGGCTTCGGCAGTGGCGAGGATCCGGCGGCCCACGAAACGCGCCGCGGCGATCAGCAGCGCCCAGGCGACGAAGATGTACGCAACGATCAGCGGCACGCCCAGGATCGATCTATCCACGGCGACGACGAACAGGAGTGGCGAGGCGAGCAGCAGCACCCCGAGGAACGGCAGAGCCATTGCGGCATCGCGCTGGCGACGCCGGCTGATCACGACCTCATCGGCTGGTGCCCGCCGGACGAGCGCAGAGGCAGGCGCCCGGCTCAACGTTCCGCGCCGGGGGCGTTCGCGGCGGCCGTATCCGCCTCGCAGGCAAGCATCCGAACGGCGTCCACCACTTCGGAATTGGAGAAGGGCTTGGTGATGAACGCGCTTGCACCCAGCCGCATGGCTGTGTCCCGATCTTCCCGCTGACCTTTCGCCGTCAGCATGACAACGGGCATATGGGCCGTACGCGGATCGGCCCGCAGCTGACGCAGTGCCTCGAAGCCGTCACATCCGGGCATCATCACGTCGAGTACGACAACGGACGGCATTTCACTGAGGGCGCGCGCTACAGCGCGTGTCCCGTCACTCTCAACCACCACATCGAAGCCTGCTCGACCGAGGAGGAACCGCAGCGACGTTACGATGCTGGGCTCATCCTCGGCGAGCAAGATGCGGGCGCCTGCCGTGGCGCTCATCGGCGTCTCCTCCCGGCCGCGGCAACTGCGCTGGCCTATGTTGGGCGCATTTTCTGTCCAGGCCGGACGGCGCCTCTCCCAACACCTTGCCCGTTGGGGCGCTCGTACGCAACTTTCATGCGCCCTCTGAAGGTAGTCTTTCGCCGGATTACGCCATCTCGTACTGCCCGGTTCGATGGGCGCAGGCTTCTCGCGGACAAATGAGGCAGCTCTGGCCGACGGGCTCGGGCACCAGGGCGGCCAGGCTGGCGCCGTAGACGGTCGCTTCGGCGCCTTCGGGTTCGAGTATCAGCATGTCCGTTACCGGCAGGGTCGTCTGACCGAAGCCCGGCGCCTTGCT
>JBCBHB010000079.1:0-8403 GCA_038526025.1 Pseudomonadota bacterium | reverse complement strand
CCGGTCGTAGAGCTCTGGCGCGAGCGGGCCGGTCATGCGCCCTCTTCCGTGAGCACCTTGGCGCCGGCCTCGAGCGTGCGATGCACAGGGCAACGGTCGGCGATCTCCAGCAGGCGGGCCCGCTCCTCCGCGCTCAGCTCGCCGATGAGCGAGATTGTCCGGCGGAAGACGTCGATCTTCTTCGGCGTCTCTTCGCAGCCCTCGCAATCCGTCGCGTGCTCCTTGTCATGCGTCACGTCCACCGAGATGTGGTTGAGCGGGATGCCCTTCCGCCGCGCATACATCCGCACCGTCATCGAGGTGCATGTGGCGAGGGAGGCGGACAGGAACTGGTAGGGCGTGGGGCCCGCGCCCGAGCCGCCCAGCCGCTTTGGCTCGTCTGCCAGCATGCGGTGCCCGCCGAGCAAGACGTTCTGGAGGAAGCCCTCGCGGGCGGCCTCGGTCGAGCGGGTGACGCCCTCCGGCACCGCGGGGTCCGCCGGCCCTTCGGCATCGGTTCTCTCCGGAAAGCGGCCGGCGAAACGCGACGCCCAGGCGGCGATCACATCCGCGGCATATTCGCTGTCCTGCGAGCGGGTGAGTAGATGGTCTGCATCGTCGAGGCTCACGAAGCTTTTCGGATGCTTGGCGCGGGTGAAGATGTCGGCGGCGTTCTCGATGCTCACCTGAGCGTCGAGCGGCGCGTGGAGGACCATGAGCGCCGCGCCGAGCTTGCCGAGCGTGCCATCGAGGCGGGCTTTTTCCACGTCCGCAACGAAGCCTTCGGCCACGGTGAACTTCCGCCCGCCAAGCGTTACCTCCGCCGCCCCTTCGGCGCGGATGCGCTCGAGATCGGCGCCGAAGTTGTGGAGGACATGGGCGGGCTCGGAGGGGGCGCCGATGGTCGCGACAGCTTTCACGCTCTCCATCAGCGGGGCCGCGGCCAGCACCGCGGCGCCGCCGAGCGAGTGGCCGATGAGGATCTCGGGGCCCATATCTCGCGCCGCCATGTGGCGGGCGGCGGCCACCAGGTCGGCCACGTTGGCGCTGAAGCCCGTGTTCCCGAACTCGCCTTCCGAGCTTCCGAGGCCCGTGAAGTCGAACCGCATGACGGCGATACCCCGCTCCGTCAGCCGCTGGGCGATGCGGCGGGCGGCGGCAATGTCCTTCCCGCAGGTGAAGCAGTGGGCGAAGAGCGCATGGGCGCGCGCCGGCCCCTCCGGCATGTCGAGACGCGCAGCAAGGCTGAGGCCCGCGTCGTTGGTGAAGGTGAATTTCTCCTGACGCATCGTGTCGCTCCTCCGCTGCGATCCTGCGCAGGCAAACTGGACGCCGGCCCGACACGCCGCAAGGACGCTTGCGGCAGTTTTGAAGGGCGAAGGCGCGCCTCTGGGGAGGGGCGCGCCTTCATTGCGGTTCAGCATGCGGTTTCAGGGAGCCAGAGGGCTGCCTGCAGCGCTAGATCAGGTCGTCTTCGGGATGAGCGAGACATCCGAGGCGTCGAACCAGTCGCGCTTCAGCGCTTCGAGGTCGGTCAGCAGCTTCTCGTCGGCACCGTTGCCATCCGCCAGCGACTTGATGCGCGGCATCACCTCGCGCCAGAGCGGGACCATCGCCTTTACCTCTTTCGAGGCGAGCGGGGAGGTCTCGTCCAGCGTCAGCTCCTTCTCGAAGTGCATCATGGCCTCGTGCAGCAGGGCACGCTCCATCTGGCCGCCTTCACCAAGGGCGACGAGGCAGGCTTCCTTCACCATCTTCTCGGCGAGCATCACGCGCTCGAACTTGCGGGTCTCCTGGATCGCCTCGCCGAGCGTGAGCTTGCCTTCCTTGGTCGCCTTGCGTTTCAGCAGCTTGTAGCTGCGGTCGACAACCTGCTCGAGCCCGACTTCCATGAGGGCGATCTCGCCGAGAACGCTCTCCGACGGGGCATGTGCCTTCATCTCGCGATCCATGAAGACGCGCATGCGGAACCAGCGCTCATGGCCCTTGTCCAGCTGGCGGGTCAGCGCACGGACAGACGAGAGCGACTGATCGAGGGCTGCCACGTCGTTGCGGATGATCTGCAGCGACTCCTCGAAGTGGTCGCGGGCCTGGTAGACCATCTCCCGATTGCGATCGACCTCGATCTTGGCGTCGATCATGCAGATGCTCGTCACCATACGGTTAAGCAGCACTTCCTTCAGGTGAATTGAAGCGAGCTTTCGAGCGACCTGCTCCTCGGTCAGCGCGGCCGAACTGGCCACTGAAAACAGCAAAAAACCGGCCGCAGATGCAGCCAGCGTTTTTGCGACGATGCCCCCTTTTTTCTCAAGCATGCGGATCCCCTCCCACAAAACGCGTTAACCACTCCAGCAGTGGTGACTGCATTGAAGGTGGGTTTAGTCCTCCGCGAGGGCAAGAAATATCTAGATCATTTGTAGGATTGCTACGAATTCACAACTTGGTGCTCACCGATTTATTGGAATCACAATGCTGGGTTGCACAGTTGTCAGTTAGGTCTGACGCATTTTTACTTTTTCGGATGTAAGTTTCACTCCTTGAAAGTTAACGCATACATGGGCGTCGACGGTGCAAACGTAGTCGCACGAATCACCCTGTCTGGATGCTTGTCAGGCCATCAGCTGCGGGTCGAACGGGCAGCGCGTGAGGTTCTCGACCCCCGTCTCCGTGATCAGCACCTGGTCTTCGAGCTTGATGGAAAAGTCCCCACCCTTGTGCGCGACCAGCGCTTCGACACACAGGCACATGCCCGGTTCAAGCACGGCTTCGAAGGCACCTTCGCAATAGTCTTCCGGGTAGCGGACGCTTGGCCACTCGTCGCAGAGGCCGACCCCGTGCATCTTGCAGCTGTAGCGCTGGTCCACGAATTCGGGTGCCAGCATGTGCCCGCCGAAGGTGATCTCGGTGAGCGGTACGCCGGGGCCGAGGAGCGCCATGTTCTGCGTGATATGGTCGTGCGCATGGGTGTGCAGGCGTCGCATCTCGGCCGTGGGGTCCGCGTCGCCCATCCACCAGGTTCTGCTGATGTCCGAGCACATGCCGTAGACGCCGACGAGATCGGTATCGAAGGCGACGATCTCGTTGTTCTGCATCACGCGCGGGCCCGACTCCTGGAACCACGGGTTGGTGCGCGGGCCTGAGGCGAGGAGGCGGGTCTCGATCCATTCGCCGCCGCGCTTCACGTTCTCCGCATGGAGCACGGCCCAAAGGTCGTTCTCGGTCAGCCCGGGCGCCCAGGCCTCGCGCATTGCGGCGACGGACTGTTCGCAGGCGAGCATCGCGCAGCGCATGGCCTTGATCTCGTCCGGGCCCTTGATGGCGCGCACGCGCTCGGTCAGCTCCTCGCCTTCGTGCAGCTCGAGGCCGAGGCGTTCGAGCGCATGGGCGCCGTGAAGCAGGATCTTGTCGACGGCGAGGCGACGATTGCCCGGCGCGTGGGTGCGCATGAGGTCGTCCACCTCCGCGCCGAACTGCGCAGCCTGGTCGTTCCCCTTGTCGCCGGCGCTGAAGTAGAAGAGCCCCGCACCGCCGCGCACCTCGCGGACGAGCGGGTTGAACTGGCTCAGAAAGGCGAAGCTCGCCCCCTTGTACTCCCAGAGGACCATGTGACCGTCGGCCAGCACCAGCACCGCCCTGAACGGGTTGTGCATGTTCCAGATCTGCATGTTGGTCGTGTCGGTCGCGTAACGGATGTTGAGCGGGTCGAAGAGCAGAACGCCGCCATAGTCGCGCGCTGCCAGGCCTTCCACGAGGCGCTGGAGCCTGAAGGCGCGCATGGCCGGCAGGTCCGGCAGCGCCAGGCCGGCTGCGTCGAATTCGTCGAGCGCGAGCGCGGTGGGTCCGATCTCGACGCGGTCATCGCCAGGGCGGCCTGTCGCCGGGCAGGGCGCGGCGCGATAGGGGTCGATCTTGCGGGTCGGCGGGGTCTCGAGCGGCATGGGCGTCTCCTTCGTTGAGGAGAAGCGTGGCCGGGAGGGGGGCGCGGCGTCGGCCACGGATGCGTCGCGGCGCGTCGTTTTTTGTTGCTCCATGAACGGGCGTGCGTGGCGCGATCGCCCGGCCTCAGCGCACGGTGGCCTCGTACACCATGTGGAGGAGCCGGCCGACAAGGCGTGCGCGTTGCTCCTGGCGGCTGGCGCCATGGAAGCGCGCGAGGAGTAGGTCGACCGCGGTGTCGCTTGCCTTTGGCTCCAGCTGCGCGGGGCCGCCCTTCTTGGCGGGCTTCCGTCCGCCCTTGCGCCGTGCGTTCGGTCTGGGGTTCTTGGCGGCCGCGATGCGCGGCTGCGTCGGTTCTGCGTCGCCCGATCTCGACCAGTGGTGGAGCCTGCTGGCCAGCGCATCGAAGGTCTCGGCGGTGCCAGCGATCAACGACGGCCTGCTCGGCGTTTCAGGGGAGCTCTTGCCAAGTACCGCGGCGCCCGCATGTGCCTTCGGTCGTTGAGATATCTGGAAGGCATAGCCGCCGTTCGGGCGCCCGTAGCAGCAGATGCTGAGCAGGCTCGACGGGCGCTCTTCACTGCCGATGCGCACCATGGCTATGGGCGTTGCGCGCAGTCTGATCGGCGGCTTGCCGGTCTGTGTCAGGGTGACCAGCGCGGGCTGGTCCGGTCGCGCTGCTGCAAGGGCAGGTTCTCGCGCCGGCTGCCTTGCTTCCGCGGTCGGTACACGCGGTGCCCCCTCGGTCTCTTCACCGCCCCGCAGAGGCATCGTCGGGTGGGGCGTGGCTCGCATCGTACGGCTCAAGGTCAGCTCCGTCCTTGGGCACGGCGATGAACGGAGGGCGGCTCCGCCAGCGCTTCCGGGCGGTCGAGCGGCGCGCTCGATGCAGTTGGTCCCTGGATGGCGTCAGGCTCCGTGGTGGATGCCGAGGTGCCGCTGCGCTCATCCGGTGAAAAACGCTGCAGGAACAGCCTGTGGAGAACCTGTCGCCAGGCGTCTTCCGGTGTCGCCGGCCACGCATCGTCGACCCCCTCGGTTCCGCCGGGCCCAGGATGACCGCGCCTCCCGTCGGTCGGATGTGACGCCTCACATCCGGCCTGCCCCAGGAGTGTCAGCAACCGTGGTGTCGCCCCGGGATGCCTCGGGGGGCCGTTCGCCGAAGATGGCAAAGCGCCTGCGGCGGGGAAATCGGTCGGGGTTCTTGATTGCAGCGCCTCGCGTGGATCTGGCGCGACCGTCGATGGAACGGCCTGCTCCGGGGTGGCGGGCGTCCACGCGGGGGTGAACTGCGTCGCCGCTGCCGGACCCGACGACGATGCGGCAAGTTCTTCCGACGGGCAGGTCAGCCTGTCATCCGCAGCGTTATCGGTCGTCACCTGCACCGTGTGATCGCCAGCGCATGAAAGAGATCGTATCGCCTCGCCTGAGTGCGTCTGCCACTCATCCTCCGCGTCACCGGGCGGGACCTCACGCTCCCTAAGGGCATCGGTGGCGGGTCGTTCCTCAGGAGGCGCCGGGTCGGCCCTCTCGGCGCTGACCCGGCTCACTCTAAGGGCGTCGACGTGTTGGCGGGCGGCGTGGCGCAGGGCGGCGGCATCAGCCCGCCAGGAGCCCGCTAGCCCGTCGCTGCGGCCACCAGAAGACCGGCTCTTTGACGGTGTCACGCGCGCCATCGCCGCCCCCGCTGGATCAGGAAGCTTGGGGCTCCGTGAGGAGGCCAACCGCCTCGGCGTACTTTACCCAGGTTTCCACCGAGGCGACGACCGCGCGCACCTCGAGGGCCACGAGCTCGATCCCCACAAGCGCGACCCGAACGAACGCATCGATCACGATGCCCTTGTCGAGGATACGATCCACCACTTCCGCCAGAGACGTCGAGGCGAGGCTCTTCTCGATTGCCATGTTACTGCTCCGCGTTTCACTCAAGGCAACGTCGCACCTCGCGACGCTCTCGGCAGAGTAAGGCATGGCAGGCGTAAAGATTCGGCTGATGCAGACGCCCTCTCAAACCAGAATCTCCCCGAGAGACAGTTCGAGATCCGCCTCCTCCAGTCCGAACTCCGCGGCAACGCTGCGGATTGCGGCCCGGCTGCGCGCCAGCGCCGTCCCAACGCGTTCCTGCTCCGGTTCACTGAGAGCGCCGGCCTCCATCTGCCGCAATGCCTGGAGCTCCATGAGCTCGCGGAGCGCCTCCATAAGCGCGAGGACGAGGCGCGCCAGATCGCGCTCCGCCTGGGCCGGGTCGATCGCGAAAGCCGGCGCATCGCTCATCGCAACGGCCTGCTATCGGACGCGGGGCATGTGTTCCCGGCCATCCGCTGCTCTGCACCGTCGAGGCGCGCGCTCAGCTTGAAGGCGGTTGCGGCAACGGCGCGGAGCGAGATTCGAACGAGTTCCGTATCGGCGATACCGATGCTCACATCGGCCTCGGCGACAACGCCATGATGCAGCAGTCGGTCGAGCAGGTCGACAAGGCGCTCCGGTGGCGCTTCATCGGTCATGCCCACTTGGGTCTCACGCATGGGCGTGCTCCGCGATCGCGGTGAAGCTGTACGGGGGCCATGGGCCGGCCACGTGGAGGGCGACGCCATGCGCGGCCCAGCGGGTGGCCTCCTGCTCCAGTTGGTGCCGCAGATCCCGCGCCCCGGCGCGCCCAACGAGGATATCGAACCGTGGCACGCCGCTTTCGCCGGTAAGCTGACGGCAGTGCAGCCCGCGCTGTTCGACAAGGGCTGCCACGTTGCCTGCGGCATCCTGCAACATGGCCGCCTTGGACGCGCGCCGAGACCGGCGCTCCAGTGCAGCAGAGAGATAGGCGCGCCCGGTTGCCGTGGGGTTCGGGTCGTCTTCAGTTGGCCCCAATGGCGCTTCCAGTCTGCAACAGAACTCGAGCTTACCCGACAGGGCCGCAACGCGGCGGCGCCAGCTTGGTGCGTGTACCTCCAAGGTCTTCCAGGCGCCGGTCACGCTGAGAAAGCCCTGGCCGAAGCGGAATGGCAGCACGTCGCTGTCGCGGCTGACGGCGCAGAGCATGGCGTGATGGGCGAGCGCGGCCCTTTCCAGGTTGTCCCGCTGGGCGGGCGGGGCCGCCGGGAGCGGTGCGGGGCTGACGAGCGCTCTGAGCCCGCCGGCGCGCAGCTGGCGCAGTCGAGGCGCGAGGATCGGCGAACAGGGCGCATCCGCGTCGAGCACGCCATGCATCATCCACCGCGCCCGGGTCATGCCGCGTCACTGCTGGTCATGTCGCCGAGATGGGGGCCGTTGGCCGCTATCTCTGTGGCCCGGTCCGCCCGTTCGAGCCGAGGGGTTACCGTGAGGTGGCCCGCATCGCGCGGACCCGACGGCTGCAGCAGCACCGACGCGGCCTTCTTGATCGCGCTGATAGCGGTCCCGTCGCCGGCCTTTCCTGCCGCCTTGAGAAGTTCACGGCGCCGGGCGCGCAAGACCTGCGCCGGCGCCTCTGCGAGGCCGAGCGTTTCGGCCGCGTGCTCGATCGTTGCGGCAGTGGTGACATCGAGCGCCAAGCATTCGAAGCTTACCAAAGGCAACGGGCCGTTGGCGCTGACCGTCAGTGCACCGGGCAAGCAGGCATCCGCTGCCTCAAGCGCCTGGTCGAGTTGCTGCTCGTTGCGCGATCCCCGATCGGTCCTGGCACCGTAGGGCCCGACGACGATGGCGGCGGCAGCAACGACGGCAGGCTCCTCGGCCGGGCGTTCCAGGCTGTCGCTTGCATGCGTGCCGAGCGCGGCCGCAATCTCCTGTCGCAGCGTCGTGCGTTGATGCTCCGCCGCGGCGATCAGTGCCGAGCCCGTGAGTGCCTCGGCCGCGAGCCGGCGCAGGACCTCCCGCGGGTCCCAGCGCACCACGATCTGGTGCTCCTCAGTGTCCCGTACCCGCTCGAGCGCCGCTTCGAGCGCCGTACCGTGTGCCTCGGCCATGGAGAGCAGGGCCTCTCGCGGCAGGCATGGCGTGTCGCTTCGGACGGGCAGCACGGGGCCGGTGGCGAGCAGGGCTTCCTGGAGCCGCCGGTCCCACAGCAGACCCTTCAGCCGTTGACGCCGACTGGCGCCCGGCGCGAACGGCGCGAGGCAAAGCGCGAGCGAGCCCACCGCCTCGATCTCAATGCCCAGGGCAGCGGCTCTTCTCGCGGAGACCGATCCGGCAGTGATCACGCCGCAGAGCCTGCGCCCGGTCATGCGACGGTCTCCCCTGCACCGTTCTCGCTGTCGCGCAGCCGCGCAATGAGCGTGTCTTCAGCGGCGTCGAACGTCGCCTCATCGATCTCACCGGACTCGAGCTGCCGCTCGAGGTCCTGCAATGCCGCGCGGATCGCCGCCGGGTCGCAGAGCTCGCGACGCGCGGCCTCCTCCACCGCGCGCGCAATGGCAATGGTGCCGCGCATGGGGCCGGTCACAGGCAGGGCGAGGAGGCGGATGACATCGCCTGCCCGCCGCGCCACGCCGGCGCCTCTGAAGCACCAGCCGC
>JBCBHB010000078.1:0-8405 GCA_038526025.1 Pseudomonadota bacterium | reverse complement strand
GTGAACCGCCGCGCGCCGCTGACCCTCGAAGCCGGCCTGGCCTGGCGCGTGCCGCGCGCCCTTGATGTCCCGGCCATGGCAGAGGCGGCGGCGCTCCTCACCGGCAGGCACGACTTTACGACCTTCCGCTCGGCCCAGTGCCAGGCCGCCTCCCCGGTGAAAACCCTCGACGTCTTCGAGGTGGAGCGGCAGGGAGAGGCCATTCTCTGCCATCTCGAGGCACGCTCCTTCCTGCATAACCAGGTGCGCAGTCTCGTCGGCACGCTCGAGCGTGTCGGCGCCGGCGCCTGGATGCCTGAACGGGTGGCCGAAGCGCTCGCCGCGCGAGACCGGGCAGCCTGCGGCCCCGTCGCGCCGCCCGATGGCCTCACGCTCACGCGCGTGGACTACGACGCCTGATCATGGCCGCGACGCCGAGGCGCAGGCGGGTCGACATGGGTCTCCCGTCGCCTAGCTGCGCGTTCATGAAAGCCGCAAAAGAAACGACGATGGACCTGCCCCTAGAGACACCCGAGGACGCGCTGCAGACCGATTGGCCAGCAACGCGCGCCGAGGGTTTGCGCCGCCTCGAAGCCTTCGCGCCACGCATGGGCGGGCACTACAAGAGCCAGCGGAACCGGGACAGCGGTCCGGGACGGCGGGACAACGTCTCCCTGCTGTCGCCCTACGTCGCCCGCCGCATGGTGACCGAGGAGGAGGTGGCCGCGGCCGCGCTCGCCCGCTTCAAGCTCGGCACCTGCGAGAAATTCGTGCAGGAGGTTGTCTGGCGCACCTATTTCAAGGGATGGCTCGAGATCCGACCCCAGGTCTGGACCGAGTATCGTGACGGTCTTCGCGAGGATCGTTTGCAGCTCGAAGCGAATGGCGGTCTCGCCCGGGCCGTGGCCAAGGCGGAGGCGGGAGAGACCGGGATCGAGGCCTTCGACACCTGGGCGCGCGAACTCGTGACCACCGGATACCTCCACAACCACGCCCGAATGTGGTTCGCCTCCATCTGGGTCTTCACGCTCGACCTGCCCTGGCGCCTGGGGGCCGACTTCTTCCTGCGCCACCTGCTCGATGGGGATGCTGCGTCGAACACGCTTGGCTGGCGCTGGGTTGCGGGTCTCCACACTCAGGGCAAGAACTACGCGGCCACGGCGTCCAACATCCGGAAGTTCACGGATGGCCGGGCAGACGGCCCGCTCCGCGCCGATGGTCTGGCGCGAAACCCCGAGCCGCTGGACGAGGGGCCGCTGCCCGCTCGACGCGATCTCCGGAGCGTTGAGGTGCCGCGCTTCGAGACGCCCACGGCGCTCTTGCTGACCACCGAGGACCTGCACCCTGAAAGCGCCGGCCTGCATGGCCAACCCACCACCGTTGCCACGTTGCGCCTCACCGAGCGCCGCTCGGACGCGGAGGTTTCTCCGGCCCTCATCGCGTTCGATCGCATGGCGCTGGCCGATGCCGCGGCCCGCGCCGGTGCGCCCGAGGCGCCATGCTTCGATGGCGATACCAGTCCGGAAGAAATCGTCGACTGGGCGCGCATGGCCGGCTGTGCGCGCATCGCCACCGGCTTCATCCATCGTGGCTGGGTGGATGACTGGTTCGCGGCGGCGCGCCCGGTGCTCGAGGATGCGGGCATCGCGCTCGAGGAATGGCGGCGTCCCTGGGACGACGGGTTCCACCCCCATGCAACAGCCGGTTTCTTCAAGGTTAAGAAAGAGATACCTGCGGTGCTCCGCGCCCTCGGGCATCCGTGCTAGGCGCTGCTGCGCGCGCGCCGGCCCGCATTGACGACCGTGCAACTTACTCCGATTAACGCGCGATTTTAACAAGACTTACAACTTTTCCGGCGATCATTCGACCTTTCTCGCCACTTTTTTGAAGGCCTTGTGAACCGGTCAACCCTCTCCGCCGTATCTCCAGGTACAGCCGCGACAGACGGCGCTGGTGATAGCAGCGGAGAGAAACAGAATGAGCACCGCCTACGCCCCATCCAACGGTGACGTCGCCCGCCAGGCGATGTCGGCAGAACTGCTCGACGCGGAGACCGAACTCGACCTTGCGCGCCGCTGGCGCGACCACAAGGACGAAGCCGCTCTGCATCGGCTCGTGACCGCTTATCTCCGCCTCGCGATCTCGATGGCTGCGAAGTATCGCCGCTACGGCGCGCCGATGTCGGATCTGATCCAGGAGGCCGGCGTCGGTCTGATGAAGGCCGCGTCGAAGTTCGACCCTGACCGCGGGGTGCGCTTTTCGACCTACGCGGTCTGGTGGATCAAAGCCTCGATCCAGGACTATGTAATGCGCAACTGGTCCCTCGTGCGCACCGGGTCCACCTCCTCCCAGAAGGCGCTGTTCTTCAACATGCGCCGCGTCCGCGCGAAGCTCGAGAACGAGCGGAACGCCGACGGGCTGAGCCCCAACGGTGCCGAAATCCAGCGCGAGATTGCCGAGGAGCTCGGCGTGCCGCTGCGCGATGTCGAGATGATGGAAGCGCGCCTCGCTGGCTCCGATTTCTCGCTCAATGCCCAGCAGGCGGGCGAGGATGGCCGTGAGTGGGTCGAAACGCTTGAGGATGATGGCCCGCAAGCGGCCGAGACCGTGAGCCGCGACCGGGATATCGATACGGCTCGCGGCTGGCTCACCGACGCGTTCAAGGCGCTGACCGAGCGCGAGAAGATGATCATCGCGGCTCGCAAGCTGTCGGACACGCCCGAGACGCTGGAGAGCCTTGGCAACAAGCTCGGTCTCTCGAAGGAGCGCGTGCGCCAGCTGGAGGCTCAGGCCCTCCGTAAAATGCGCACGCGGCTCGAGAACACCCATGGCCATGCGGTGACCGAACTGGCCGCGACGCTCTGACCGTTTCGGGTGGTCCGGTACGGCGCCGCCCGCTGAGTTTCTGATCGTTCTCCCAGGCGATCAGGCAAACTGACCCGGCCCTCGTGGCCGGGCTTTTTTTGTTCAGCGCGCTGCCCGGTCGAGCGTTTTGAAGAAGCGCTCCACCTCCTCGGTGGCGGAGATGTCGCGGTTCGTGGCGCCGACGATGCGCTCCCCCAGGCCCGACGCCGGGCCGCCCGGCCATGTGTGCCCGCCGCCCTCGATCACGTAGTGAAGGAGCGGTGCGGCGCAGCCTTCGTACTGCCTGAGGACGACGGTGGACCCGTCTCCCGTGTCGCGGTCCGGCAGGGGGCGTTCGGCGAAGCCGTTGCACCCGTTCCGCTCCGCGAGATGCGAGACTGTCTTGCGCGCCGGCTGGACCCAGCCACGGTCCCGCACCAGGGGGTTCCAGCCCCCGATGCGGCCACCGCCCGCAGGCACCAGCCAATCATCGGTGCCATGCAGGTAGAGGACCGGGCGCGCCGGCCCTTCCGGGCACTCGTAGCCCCGCGGAAACGCCGCGATCGCAACAGCCGCCCCGGCCACAAGATCCGGCGCGTCGCACAGCATGCGCAGCACCATGATCCCGCCGATGGAAGGGCCCGCGAAGTAAACCCGTTCGGGGTCGACCATCCCGCGATCCGCCAGCGCTCCGATCAGGCTGCGCAGAAACCCGATATCGTCTGCCGTGTCGTAGGGCTCGCCTGTCCAGTCCGTCCGCCCGTCGTTCCAGTCTCCCAAAGCGTAGGGCCACAGGACGGCCCAGCCCTCGCGCGCCAGACCCACATTGGCGCGCCGGCGTACGCTGCGTGGCCCCGCAAGCCCGCCATGGAGCGCCACTAGCATCGGCGCGTCGCGGAGCCCGGGCGCCGCGTCCAGGATCGCCGCCCGCGTCTCACCATCGTGCTCGAACGATATCACCCGGCTCTCGAAGGCATGGCCGGCCCGTGGCAGGGCGAGCATCAATAGGGCAACCAGAATCCGGATCATTGGCATCTCTTTGCGTTCTCCGACGCCCTACACACTCGCAGGGCAGCGCACCGTCGGTGCTGCGGCAGGCGGCCGCAGCAGGCAGGGTCAGCGGACGAGTTTCACGCGGGCACCGGCGTTCAGCGGATCCCCCGGCTCACGGTCGTTGATCACCCGGAAGCGCTCCAGCGGCGCGTCCTCCACGTTCATCCGCGCCGCGAATGCGGCCTCGTCCTGACCACCGCGCACCGCTTCGACGGCGATCCGCCGCTGGCGTGCTTCCTGCTTCTCGGCGGGCGTGAGCCTGCGGAAGCTATCGGTCATCGCGGCGACGGTGCGGGCCGAGCGGCGGCCGCGCGGCACCAGCCCGATGAAGCGGTAGACCTGGTCGCCGCGCGCGATGGCTACCAGAAGGCCCGTGTAGCTCGTGTCGCCGAGCCTGATGGGCATCAGCGCGCGCGCTGCCGGCGCGCCGCCGATCTCGCGCCGTTCCAGCCGCGAAACATCGCCGGCGGTTACGGCCTGTTTGATCGCAGGGCCCCAGATCCGCGAGATGTAGTCCTCGGGAGAGAGCCCTCGGGCGTTGTCCCCGTCGAAGATCGCGCGCGTCCCGTCCCGCGCAGCAAGAACCACCGCGTCAGGCTGGTTCGCAAGCGCCCATCCCTCAGGCACATCGAAGCGGAAATCGAGCACCGGGTGCACGAACGCGCCGTCCTTCACGAAGCCCTGCGCGGCCGAGGGGCCCCAGGCCATGCCCTCGATGGCCGCGAGATGGGCCGCCACGCCGCGCTCCCCGTCTGTCACGCCCGTCGCCGCCGCTGTGGCGCGCGCTTCCCGGCTGCGCCCCGCCGTGGCCGGATGGGTTGCGAAAAAGCCCGTGGCTTCGGGGTCGTATCGGCGTCCGGCAACCTGCGCGTCCAGCCGAGCGCTGCGCGCCATCACGTCGAGAAAGTCCGCCTGCGCCGTCGGGTCGTAGCCCGCCGCGGCGAGATAGGCGATGCCCACCTGATCCGCCTCCCGCTCATCGTCCCGGCTGTAGCTGGCCAGCGCACCGCCGAGCGCGGTTTGCAGGAGACTGCCGACCACCGGCGGCTCGAGCCCGAGCGCCGCGAGGCCGAGGCTGCCCAGCAGCAGGCCGGCCCCCGCAACCTGGGTGCGCTGCTCCCGCCTCGCGCTATGCCGCGCGGTCACATGGGCGATCTCGTGGGCGACGACGCCGGCCAGTGCAGCCTCGTCCTCGGACAGCGCAACCAGACCGCGTGTCACGTAGATGTAGCCGCCGGGCAGGGCGAAGGCGTTGATGTCGGGTGTGTCGAGGACCGTGAACGTCCACTTCTCAGCCGGCTGCGGGGTGACTGCCACCAACCGCCGGCCGATCGCTTCCACATGGGCCGAGACGCGCGGGTTGTCGTAGACGCCGCCGAACCGCTTGAGCACCTCCGGATGGAGCTCGTCTCCCTTCGCCTGAGACGCGGGGTCGCGCGCGAGCACGATACGCTCCCCGGCCTGTGGGGCCGTCGCGCCGGGTTGCTGGCTCACAGGCGGCGGGCCTGCCGGAGCGCAGGCCCCCAGAAGCGCCGCGAGCGCGAAGCCCATGAACAGGTTATGGCGAGCTGGGATTGTGCGCGGCATGGCCGTGATCCTCATCTCTGGGTCCTCTGCGCGGGAGAGATACTCCTCGGTGTGGCCACTTCATGTCTCCCCTCGGGGATGTGATCGCGGCAGTGTGTCCCGAGGTCTCTTGGCCTCCTCCGTTGCACACACAGATAATGGTCGAACTTGCTGGAGAGTGCCATGACCCTGTTCGCCGTCTCCGCCGGTCGCCGCGGGCCAAACCGTCGCGATGTGCTTGCCGGTGCCGCCGCCGTCGCCGCGGTACCCGCCGGTGTTCGTGCCGCGGCACTGGGTGCCGATCCGGCAGCTCTCGCCGCCTTGCGGGACACTGCAGCGGGGCACGATCAACTCCACGCCATCATCGTCGCCCATCGAGGCGTGCCGCTTCTGGCCGAGGCGATCCGAGGTCCGTCGCTCCAGCGTGCGGTGAACGTGAAGTCGGTGTCGAAGACGCTCGTGGCGACGCTTGCGGGCATCGCGATCGAGAAGGGCCAGCTTGAGGGGCCTGATCAGCCCGTAGCCCCCTTCCTGGCGCCCTTTCTGCCGCAAGGTGGCGATCCGCGGCTCAAGAGCATCACGGTGGACCACCTCCTGACCATGCGGGCTGGGCTCGCGCGAACCTCCGGCCGTGCCTATGGCGCCTTTGTCGAGAGCCCGAACTGGATCCGGCATGCGCTTTCGCGCCCCTTCACCGCCGATCCCGGGGCGCGCTTTCAGTACTCCACCGGCAGCTACCATTTGATGGGCGCCGTTCTGACACGGGCCACGGGGCGAAGCCTGCTCGACCTTGCGCGGGAATGGCTCGGCCAGCCGTTGGAGATCGATCTCCCGCCGTGGACGCGCGACCCGCAGGGCTATTACCTGGGCGGCAACAACATGGCGATGTCGCCGCGCGCCCTCATGCGCTTCGGGGAGACATGGCGCCTCGGCGGCCGGTTCGCGGAGCGCGCCGTGGTCCCATCCGGCTGGATCGAGGCAGCGTGGACCCCGCGCACCCGTTCGCCCTTCTCTGGCGACCAGTATGGCTATGGCTGGTTCCTCACGCAGCTTGGCGGCTACGACGCTGCCTATGCTCGCGGTTACGGCGGTCAGATGCTCTACGTGCTGCCGGCGCTCGAGCTCACAGTCGCCATCACCTCCGACCCCACGCGACCGGCACGCTCGGCAGGGTATGCGGGGGCGCTGAAGCGGCTTGTGGCCGAGCACGCCGTACCGATTGCGGAAGCTGCGCGTTGACCACGCCGTGGCGCTTGCGTAGGCCGGTTGCGCGTGGGGCCTCGTAGCTCAGCTGGATAGAGCAGCCGCCTCCTAAGCGGCAGGTCACAGGTTCGAATCCTGTCGGGGTCACCACGCTTCTCGAGTCTCCGCGCGCACCGGACCGAATGCGTCATGCACGCAAAAGTAGAGTGCCCAATCTGCAACGCTTATGCCGCCGGCGCCCCTCGAAGGGTGAATCTTGCAGCCCATTCTCGTCCCTGCGTCACAGCTGCCGTGAGAATCTCGTTAATTCATAGCTGCAGCAGTAGAACCCCTGCCTGTCATCTTTTAACGTTCACGACGGGGTGAGCGAGCCGTTTGACGCCGAGATTGCCGGGGCAATCAGCGCGTCGGCTCGATCGCGTGGGGAAAGTTGTGCAGTCGCGCTGCTTTTGCCGTTTTTTGTGCAGACTGGGAGCTTCGACATGGACGGGATCATCGATGGTGGGGCGACGCGGGCCGAGCCGATCGCCATTGTGGGCATTGGATGTCGTTTTCCGGGAGGGGCTACGGATCCCGACGGCTACTGGCGCTTCCTGAACAACGCGGGCTGCGGCATCGTCGAGGTCCCCGAAGACCGCTGGAGCCTTGACGCCTATTACGATCCCAACCAGGGGGCGATCACCCGGTCTCGCATCCGCCACGGCGGTTTCCTGTCCGATGTCTTCGGTTTCGACGCCAACTTCTTCGATATCTCGCCGCGCGAGGTACTTAGCATGGACCCGCAGCAGCGGATGCTGCTGACGACGGTCTACGAGGCCGTGCGCGATGCGGGCCTGCGCATGCGCGACGTCCAGGCGGAGAAGACCGGCATTTTCGTCGGCATCTCGATCTCGGACTTTGGCTACCTTTCCCGTGCGCAGACCAGCAACTCCGACATCTACGCCGGCACCGGCACGGCGCTTTGCGTGGCGGCGAACCGCGTTTCGCACCGGTTCGATCTCTCGGGTCCGTCCTTCGCGGTCGACACGGCCTGCTCGTCGTCGCTCGTCGCCGTTAACGAAGCCTGCATGAGCCTCGCGCAGGGCAGCTGTTCCTACGCCGTCGCCGGTGGTGTGAATGCGTTGATCGATCCTTCGGCCTTCGTTGTGTTCGACAAGGCCGGAATGCTGTCTCTCACCGGCACAATCTCCACCTTCGACAGTGCGGCCAACGGCTATGTGCGTGGCGAGGGCTGCGGCATGGTGGTGCTGCGCCGCCTGAAAGATGCAATCGCCGACGGGGACCGGATCTACGCGGTCATCCGGGCCACTAGCGTCAACCAGGACGGGAGAACGCCCACGCTCACGGCACCGTCGGGTGAGCGCCAGATGGCGATGCTGGAGACGCTGACCCAGCGCGCCGGCGTCACGCCGCACGACGTTGACTATGTCGAAGCACACGGCACCGGTACGCCCGTGGGTGACCCGATCGAGGCCACGGCCATCGGTCGTACCTTCGGGCAGGGCCGGCGCAATGGCGACAAGGTGCTCGTCGGCTCCGTCAAGCCGAACATCGGCCACCTGGAGAGCGCCGCCGGTGTCTCCGGCCTGATCAAGGTGGCCCTTGCCGTGCATCATGGCGCGGTGCCGCCGAACCGGAACTTCCGGGATCCCAATCCGAACATCGCGTTCGAGGCGCTGCAGATCAAAGTGCCGACCGAGGCGACCGCGATCGGGAAGGACGGCGTTGCCCGTGCCGTCGTCAACTCCTTCGGCTTCGGC
>JBCBHB010000077.1:0-8418 GCA_038526025.1 Pseudomonadota bacterium | reverse complement strand
CTCCACCCCGCGGAGCGAGATGGACGAGGATGATGTTAGACGCCGCCTCTCGGTCTGATGCCGCCGTGTCCCCACGCCAGCCGCGCGCCGAAGGCAGCATCCGGATCGCCGTGAAGCATGCGGAGGGACGGACGCGGCTCGACAGGCTCCGCCATCAGGGCTCCGCCAAATGCCTCCTGCCCCGTCTGCCGGACAATCACGACGGCCGGGTCGAGGGCGTCATCGTCAACACGGCCGGCGGCATCACGGGGGGGGACCGGTTCGCCTGGGAGGCGGAGGCAGGGCCGGGCACGCGGCTCACCCTCACCACCCAGGCCGCCGAGCGTGCCTACCGGGCCCTGCTCGGCGAGACGGGCCAGCTCACCACGCGCCTGACCCTCCGCGAGAACGCCATGCTCGCCTGGCTCCCGCAGGAAACCATCCTCTACGACCACGGCGCGCTGGAGCGCCGGCTCGAGATCGACATGCACCCCAGTGCCACGCTCCTTGCCATCGAGCCGCTGGTGCTGGGCCGCCAGGCGATGGGCGAGACCCTGCATCACGCCCGCCTCGTCGACCGCTGGACCGTACGCCGCGGCGATCGGCTGGCCTTCGCCGACACTCTGCGCCTCGAGGGCCCGGTCGCGGAGATCGCCGCGCGCCCCGCCTGCTTCGGCCCCCATCGCGCCGCCGCCTCCCTCCTGCTCGTGAGCCCGGATGCGGAGGATCGGCTCGAGGCTGCCCGCCGCGCGCTGCCCGCGGCACCCGCGGAAGGCGGGGCGAGCGCCTGGAACGGCCTTCTCGCCGCACGGCTTCTGGCCCCGAGGGCGGCCGAACTCCGCTCGGCGCTCGTTGCTTTCCTGGACGCGCTGGGGATTACGCCACTCCCACGCGTCTGGCAGTGTTGACATGATGCGCTGGAAGCCCGTCCACTCGGGTGCCGCCTTACGCCGAGACGACTGAGGAGCCGCACCATGAACCTTTCCCCCCGCGAGAAAGAGAAGCTGCTCGTCTCCCTCGCCGCCATGGTCGCGCGCAACCGGCTCGCCCGCGGCGTGAAGCTCAACCATCCGGAGGCCATCGCGCTGATCACCGACTTTGTGGTCGAGGGCGCGCGGGACGGCCGATCCGTCGCCGATCTCATGGAGGCCGGCGCCGGCGTCATCAGCCGCGGCCAGTGCATGGCCGGCGTGCCCGAGATGATCCACGAGGTGCAGGTCGAGGCCACGTTCCCGGACGGCACCAAGCTCGTCACTGTTCACGAACCCATCAGATAAAGAACAACAGGAGCAGCCATGACCCGCCTTCTCACCACCCTCGCGGTCCTCGCCCCCGGCTTCGCGCTCGCCCATGGCGGCCCGGATGGCCATAGCCACCCGCATGGCAGCGAGGCGCTCCTCCTGCTCGGCGCCGCGGCGCTCGGCGTCCTCATCGCCCGGCGGGTTCTCAAGTGATCCCGGGCGAGCTGATCTGCGCGCCGGGGGAGCTCACCCTCAACGAGGGGCGCGAGAGCCTGGAGCTCGAGGTCGCCAATACGGGAGACCGCCCAGTGCAGGTCGGCAGCCACTACCACTTCTACGAAACAAACCCCGCGCTCGATTTCGAGCGGGAGAAGGCGCGCGGCATGCGGCTCGATATCGCCGCCGGCACCGCCGTGCGCTTCGAGCCTGGCCAGACCCGCACCGTCCGCCTCGTGCCCTATGCGGGGGACCGCCGCGTTTTCGGCTTCAACCAGAAAATCGAGGGGCCGCTCTAGGCCCCCATGCACCGGTCCGGAACGGACCCACTCAACGGGAGAAGACCCATGTGCCACGCCTGCGTCACCGATGCCGTCAAGAACCGCATGCTCTCGCGTCGCGATCTCTTCCGCGCAGCTCCCGCCGCCGCTGCCGTGGCCACCGTGGGCGCCGCGCCGGCCGCGCTCGCCGCCGGGCACCAGAAGGTAGTCGACCTCACCCACACGGTCAGCCCGGCCTTCCCCACCTATTTCGGCGCGCCCGGGATCGCGATGGAGCAGAAGTTCAACTTCGCGGATAACGGCTTCAACCTGTTCGAGATCACGTTGAACGAGCACACCGGCACCCATATCGACGCGCCGCTGCACTTCTCCGCCGATGGCCAGTCTGTCGACGAGATCCCGGTCGAGAACCTCGTCTGCCCCCTCTGCGTCATCCACATCCACGAAAAGGCCGCCGACGACCGCGAGGCGCAGGTCACCCCCGACGATCTGAAGGCGTGGATCTCGAAGAACGGCGACATTCCGGACGGCGCCGTCGTCGCCATGCATTCGGGCTGGGCCTCGCATACCGGCACCCATATCGACGCGCCGCTGCACTTCTCCGCCGATGGCCAGTCTGTCGACGAGATCCCGGTCGAGAACCTCGTCTGCCCCCTCTGCGTCATCCACATCCACGAAAAGGCCGCCGACGACCGCGAGGCGCAGGTCACCCCCGACGATCTGAAGGCGTGGATCTCGAAGAACGGCGACATTCCGGACGGCGCCGTCGTCGCCATGCATTCGGGCTGGGCCTCGCATATCGGCACCCCGAAATACCGTGGCGAGGAGGACGGCAAGCAGCACTACCCCGGCTTCCACGTGGAGGCGGCGCAGATGCTGCTCGAGACCGGCGCGGTCGGCCTTGCCGCCGATACGCTCAGCCTCGATGTCGGCTCTTCGCAGACCTTCGACACCCACTATGCCTGGCTCCCCCAGAACCGCTGGGGCATCGAGAACATCGCCAATCTCGACGCCGTGCCGGCCGCGGGCGCCACGCTCATCGTCGGCGCGCCGAAGCATGAGGGCGGCTCTGGCGGGCCTGCCCGCATTCTGGCCCTCGTCTGAGCCTCGGGCCCCGGCCGCATCTCCCGTGGGCCGGGGCATCACCCTTTTCGGGAGAGAGTGATGCTCGAGAAAGACCTGATCGAAGAGGCGGATGCCTCGCCCCGGGCGAAGGCCGTGTTCGCCGATATCAGGGCAACGCGCGAGACGGCGTATCTCAGCAACTTCTGGCGCGCCCTCGCCCATGACGAAGAGCTCCTCGAGAACACCTGGAGCGAGGTGAAGGCCGCCATGTATCCGGCAGAGGATGGCGGCGGTGCGCTCGACCCCCAGACGCGCGAGCTCATCTATCTTGCCGTCTCCATCGCCAATGGCTGCGTCTACTGCGTGCCCTGCCACACCGCGATCGCGCGCGCAGCCGGCATGAGCGAGCAGCAATATGCCGAGCTCCTCCGCATCGTCGCCGCCGCGGGCCAGACCAACGCGCTCGCCAGGCAACTGAAGGTCCCCGTCGACGAGACGTATATGCAGGAGGCCGACTGATGGCGACGCCTGTGCCTCCCCTCACCCACAAGACCGCCGGCAACGCCAAGCGCCTCGGGCGCTGCGCGATCTGCTGAGCAAGCCCGAAAGGCCCGCCCGATGCCCACACCGATCTCCCGCGAAGCCTACGCTTCCATGTTCGGCCCCACGGTGGGCGACAAGGTCCGCCTCGCGGATACCGAGCTTTTCGTGGAGGTCGAGAAGGATCTCACCGGGCCCTATGGCGAGGAGGTGAAGTTCGGCGGGGGCAAGGTCATCCGCGACGGCATGGGCCAGGGCCAGATGACCCGGGCCGAGGGCGCGATGGACACGGTGATCACCAACGCGCTGATCGTGGATCACACCGGCATCTTCAAGGCGGATGTGGGCCTACGCAACGGCCGCATCGCCGCCATCGGCAAGGCGGGCAACCCGGACACGCAGCCGAACGTCACCATCCCCATCGGTCCCAGCACCGAGGCGATCGCGGGCGAAGGCCGTATCCTCACCGCCGGCGGGTTCGACGCGCATATCCACTTCATCTGCCCGCAGCAGATCGAGGACGCCCTCCATTCGGGCACCACCACGCTGCTTGGTGGCGGCACCGGCCCGGCCCACGGCACGCTCGCCACCACCTGCACGCCGGGTGCCTTCCATATCGGCCGCATGCTCCAGGCGCTCGACGCCTTCCCCATCAATTTCGGCCTCTCGGGCAAGGGCAACGCCTCCCGCCCCGAGCCGCTGGAGGAGATGGTCAAGGCCGGCGCCTGCGCCCTCAAGCTGCATGAGGACTGGGGCACCACCCCCGGCGCCATCGATACCTGCCTCCGCGTTGCGGACGACTGGGACGTGCAGGTGATGATCCACACCGACACGCTCAACGAGTCGGGCTTCGTCGAGAACACCATCGCCGCCATCAAGGGCCGTACCATCCACGCCTTCCATACCGAAGGCGCCGGCGGCGGCCATGCGCCGGACATCATCAAGGTCTGCGGCCTCGAGCATGTCCTGCCCTCCTCCACCAACCCCACGCGCCCCTTCACCGTGAACACGGTCGACGAGCATCTCGACATGCTGATGGTCTGCCATCACCTCTCCAAGTCGATCCCCGAGGACGTGGCCTTTGCCGAAAGCCGCATCCGGCGGGAGACCATCGCGGCGGAGGATATCCTCCACGACATGGGTGCCTTCAGCATCATCGCGTCCGACAGTCAGGCCATGGGCCGTGTGGGCGAGGTCATCATCCGCACCTGGCAGACGGCGCATAAAATGAAGGTTCAGCGCGGCCGGCTGCCGGAGGAGAGCGGCGACAACGACAATTTCCGCGTCCGCCGCTACATCGCCAAGTACACCATCAACCCCGCGGTGGCGCATGGCATGGCGGACCAGATCGGCTCGGTCGAGGTCGGCAAGCGCGCCGATCTCTGCCTCTGGTCGCCCGCCATGTTCGGCGTGAAGCCCGAGATGGTGTTGGTAGGGGGCACCATCGCCTGCGCGCAGATGGGCGACCCGAACGCGTCCATCCCCACGCCCCAGCCCGTCTACTCCCGCCCGATGTTCGGCGCATTCGGGCGCTCCGTGGAACGCGGGGCCGTGCATTTCGTGAGCGAGGCCAGCATCAACGAGAGCATCGGCCGCGATCTGGGGCTGCGGAAGGACTGTATCGGCGTCTCCAACACCCGAAACATCGGCAAGAAGAACATGGTCCTGAACGACCACACGCCGGAGATCGAGGTGCACCCGGAGACCTACGAGGTCCGCGCCGATGGCGAACTCCTCACCTGCGAGCCCGCCACCGAACTGCCGATGGCCCAGCGCTACTTCATGTACTGAGCACGCGGCGCGCTAGCGCCCCACACGGAGCACCACAGAAGAGGGGCCGGCGGACGCAGGCCAACGCACGCCCCGCGCCTCCGCTGCGCGGATCAGAGCCGCGGCGCGCCGCTCGTGGGAACCTTGATGCGCTTCGGGCCGGAGGGCTGCTCGGCGGCTTCGGCGGTCTCACCTTCCTCCGCACCATCGCCCTCGGCCGTGTCGCCGTCCTGGTCGGCGTCCGGCTGATTGCCCTCGGCATCGCCATCCGTCTCAGGCGCCGGGTCGCCCTCGGCCCGTTCCTCGCCGTCGCCGGGACCGGCGTCCCCGTCCGGCGAGGCCTCCGCCGTTTCCTCGGTCTCGTCCTCTTCCGGCGGCCGCTCATAGGTGTCGGCTTCCCGCCAGTTGCTGCCGCTACCGGTCTGGATGGTGGTGAGGCGGCCGTTGCGCACCACGCAGCGCACCTCGAGGGTCTCCCCATCCGCGCGGGTGATGGTGGTGTAGATGCGCTTGCGGTCCGAGCTTCGGCGCCGAAGCTCGAGGTCACCCACCTCGTCCGCGCCGTAGTTGTCGCGAAGCTGGGTCTCGCATTCCTCGCGCAGGCCATCATTCACGCGGCCAATCGCGTCCCCGCCCACGTTCCGGTAGGGGTCTCCGGCCTCGTAGCGGGAGCCGGAACGGCCGCTGCTGTAGGGCTGCGCCGTCCGGCCCGAGGGCGTGCGGCTGTCCTGCCGGCCCGAATAGGGCGAGGCCGAACTGCCGGATCCATAGGCCGTGCCGGAGCGGCCCGTCGGCAGCGTGCCCTGCGCCGACACGGGTTCCGGCAGCACGATCCAGGCCGTGAAGAATGCAAGCACGCCAAAACCGAGCACAGAACCAAAACGCATTCGGCGCCCATGCGCCCGACAAGTTGCTGGGGTCCGGGGCTCAGCCATCGTCTTCCCTCTCCTGCTGCGCGACCGCCTCCCGGCGCCATCGCGCTCCACGCGGCAACGGTAACAGAGCCGGCCGGGCATGTCCCCTCACCGTGCAGCGCCGCCGGCGAGCAGCCGCAGCGACGTCGCGCACATGGCACACAGCTTCCTGGCGGGATGCGCCGCAAAGTCGCGCCGCTCCGGGTCCGTCAGCCGGGTTTCTGGGCGGCGATCACGTAGTTCACCGAGAGATCCGTCTCGGAGACGCGCCATTCCCAGGTGATCGGGTTGAACACGAAGCCGCTGGCGTCCCGCGGCTCGAGGCCGGCCTTCGTGAGCATCTCCGTCAGCTCTTCGGGCATGATGAACTTCTGCCAGTCATGCGTGCCCACCGGCAGCCAGCGCAGCACGTATTCCGCGCCGATCTTGGCCAGGGCCAGCGCCTTCAGGCTGCGGCTGATCGTGCTCGTCACCATCACCCCGCCCGGGGCAAGCAGGCCCGCACAGGTCGCAATGTAGGCGGCGGGGTCCGGCACATGCTCCACCACCTCCATGTTCAGGATCACATCGAAGCTCGAACCCTCTTCCAGCAGGTCTTCCGCCCGCGCTGCCCGGTAGTCGATCTCGAGGCCCGATTGCTGGGCATGCAGGCGGGCCACGGGAATGTTGCGCTCAGCCGGGTCCACGCCCGTTACCGTCGCACCCAGCCGTGCCATCGGTTCCGAGAGCAGCCCGCCCCCGCATCCGATATCAAGCAGGCTCAGGCCCTCGAAGGGCCGCTTGGCACGCGGATCGCGCCCATGCGCCGCCGCAATGGCCTCGACCGCATAGCCCAGCCGGCAGGGCTGCATCATGTGGAGCGGGCGAAACTTGCCGTCCGGGTCCCACCACTCCGCCGCCATCGCCTCGAACTTCGCGACCTCTGCCGGGTCCACGCCTGACGTCGCAGATGCCTCGCTCATGCCGATTTCGCTCCCTGCCGCCCTGCGCCCTTTCGCCGGGTGCCATTGACCTAGCGCGCGAGATAGGCGCACACCAGAACGGTGCGGCGTTGCGGCAGAGCCAAAGCGCCTATGGGGCCAGGCGCGAGGGAGCAGCCAGTTTGAACATCCGTTCGCGCGGCACCGCCGATCCACGCCTCCATCCGCTCATCGAGCCGCATACGCGGTTCCATCTTGCGGTGAGCGACGGGCACGAGCTCTTCGTCGAAGTGTCCGGCCGGCGCGACGGGCCGAGCGTTGTGGTGCTCCATGGCGGCCCGGGCTCGGGCTCCTCGCCCTTCATGCGCCGGTTCTTCGATCCCGCGCGCTATCGCATCGTGGTGTTCGACCAGCGCGGCGCCGGGCGCTCGCGGCCGCAGGGCAGCCTCGTGGGCAACACCACCTGGGATCTCGTCGACGATATCGAGGCGGTGCGGGAGGCCGTGGGTGTCGAGCGCTGGCAGGTCTTCGGTGGTTCCTGGGGGTCGACCCTCGCGCTCCTCTACGCCCAGGCGCATCCCGAGCGGGTAACGAGCCTTGTCCTGCGCGGCGTCTTCACGCTCACCTCCGCGGAGCTCGACTGGTTCTACGGCGGCGGCGCGGGCCGGTTCTTCCCCGATGCCTGGGAGGATTTCCGCGCCCCTATTCCCAGGGGCGAGCAGGACGACCTGATCGGCGCCTACTACAAGCGGCTGACGAGCGAGGACGAGGCGGAGCAGACCCGCTTCGCCCGGCCCTGGGTCCGCTGGGAAAGCGCCACGGCCGCCCTTCGCCCTGTGCCGTCCAGCTTCGTCGAAGCCGCCTATGCCCGCGCCTTCGCCCGGATCGAGAGCCACTTCTTCCACCACCATGGCTGGCTCGAGCGCGACGATCAGATCCTCGCCAACCTGCCGAAGATCGCCGAGATCCCCGGCGTGATCGTGCAGGGGCGGTACGACATGATCTGCCCCCCGGCCACCGCCTACGCCCTCGCCGAAGCCTGGCCCGCCGCCCAGCTCCGCCTGGTCGACGATGCAGGCCACGCCCTCAGCGAGCCCTCCATCGCCACCGAACTCCTCCGCGCGACCGACCGCCTGGCCGAGTCCGGCAAGTAACAACTGGCGGGCTGCAACCGCCGGCGGTTGTCATGGCGCAAGTTACCTACCGCTCAGTGCTGCTAGGATCCCTGAAGATCAAAATTGCAGGGAGAAATGCCAGATGCCTGTACACAATAATTCAGTATCTCTGGGTGCAAAGCTTCTAGCAGCCCTTGTCTTGACATCAGCCTCCATACACGCCAGCGCCGATGAATACACAGCCGAATACGCTGCGGATGTGCCAGAGAGCGTGATCGTCCCTGACCAGATCGAAACCCGTCTCGGCACGCTCGAGTTCTTTGATGGCCTGCCCACGGCCGAGACGGCGGCGCTCGCCTACGAAACACTCAATCTCG
>JBCBHB010000076.1:0-8424 GCA_038526025.1 Pseudomonadota bacterium | reverse complement strand
GCCCCGTCTTCTACGAGGCGGGCGAGCTTGGCGGCCGCCTCCGCACCCGTCGCTTCACGGGCTCGGACAACGTGGTGGCCGAGCTTGGCGCCATGCGCTTCCCGCCCTCCTCCACCGCCTTCTGGCACTATGCGAACATGCTGGGGCTCGAGACCGCGCCGTTCCCCAACCCCCTCACCCCCGCGGCCGGCAGCACGGTCATCGAGCTCGAAGGCGAGAAGCACTACGCCCGCACCTCGGCCGACCTGCCCCCGCTCTATCGGGAGGTGGAGGACGCCTACAATCGCGCGCTGGAGGAAGAGGCCGGCTTCGAAGCCCTCCGCGCGGCCATCGCGGCGCGCGACGCGGCCCGGGTGAAGGACCTCTGGAACCCCATCGTCGAGGCCTGGGACGAGCGGACGTTCTACGACTTCGTCACCACCTCGAAGGCCTTCCGCAGCCTTTCCTTCCGCCATCGCGAGGTCTTCGGCCAGGTGGGCTTCGGCACGGGCGGATGGGACAGCGACTTCCCGAACTCGATGCTCGAGATCCTGCGCGTCGCCGTGACCGAGCAGGACACCGACCAGCGGATGATCCTCGGCGGGGCCGATCAGGTGCCGAAGCGCCTCTGGGCGCATGCACCCGCCACCATGGTTCACTGGCCCGCCGGCACCACGCTCCAGAGCCTGAACGGCGGCGCACCCCGCGCGGGCTGCACCGCGCTCCGCCGCAACGGCGCCGGCATCGCGGTCACCGACCAGTGGGGCCGCACCGAAACCTTCGAGGCGGTCATCGCCACCTGCCAGTCATGGCTCCTCACCACCTCCATCGATACCGAGGAGAGCCTGATCCCCAACAAGCTCTGGATGGCGCTCGACCGCACGCGCTACATGCAAAGCGCCAAGACCTTCGTGATGGTCGACCGTCCCTTCTGGCGGGACCAGGACGCGGAGGGGCGGGACGTCATGTCGATGACGCTCACCGATCGGCTCACCCGCGGCACCTATCTCTTCGAGTTCGGCACGGATGCGCCCGGCGTCATCTGCCTCAGCTACAGCTGGATGACCGATGCGCTGAAGATGCTGCCGCTCCCGGTGGAGAAGCGCGCCGCCCTCGCGCTCGACGCACTCGGCAAGGTCTACCCGGGCGTCGATATTGCCAGCCACATCGTGGCCGACCCGATCACGGTGAGCTGGGAGGCGGACCCCAACTTCCTCGGCGCCTTCAAGGGCGCCCTGCCCGGGCACTACCGCTACAATCACCGCATGTTCGGCCATTTCATGCAGGAGGCCCTCCCGCCAGAGCAGCGTGGATTCTTCATCGCGGGCGACGATGTGAGCTTCATGCCCGGCTGGGTCGAGGGCGCCGTCCACACCGGTCTCAACGCCATGTGGGGCGTCATGCACCAGCTCGGCGGCACGAGCGTGGCGGCGAACCCCGGTCCGGGCGAGCGCTACGCCGAGCTCGGCCCCGTGGCGCTGGCGGACTGACCGGCACGCCACCGCTCTCCGGCGATCAGGGCAGCGATCAGAAGCGGCGCTGCCAGCCAGTTGAGCGGCAGGCCCGTCAGCAGGTCGGCCATTGGCAGCAGCAAGACGAAGGCAAGCACCGCCTGCTCGCCCCCGATGCTGCCGCCCGAGATGATCCGGCGCGCATGGAAGAGGCCCCCGATCACCAGGATCGTCAGGTCGTAATCCATCACGCGAGGGGTCGCCGCCGTGCCCGCGTAGAGCGCCAGGGCCGCGAGCGCCTCCCGCGGCAGGGCGCGATGTGCCAGAAGAAGCCCGAGCGCCGCGAGCGCCAGGGCGCCCTGCCCCACCCAGGCGAGCGTCGGGCTCGCGCCCATGCCCACAAGCGCCGCCCGCAGCGTCGCCTGGTTGGAGAGAATGTCGCTGCGGCCGAGGTCCCGCCCGCCGATGCCGATGCCATCGAGAAAGGCCGCCCATATGCCTGTGCCGAACGCAACCGTCGCGAGCGCGGCCAGCACGGCAACAGTTGCCCCGGCCACAACCAGCGCCAGGCGCGGCCCCAACAGCAGAAAGGGCAGCGGCAGCAGCACCACCACCTGCGGCTTGATGGCGAGGAGACCGAGACCGAGCCCCCCTTGCGCCGGCACCGCCCGCACGAAACCCAGCATCGCCATGCCCGCAAAGGCCGCCACGATAAACCCGGTCTGCCCGTTCACCGCCAGCAGCACCGCTGTGGTCGGCGCCAGGGCCGCCAGCATCGTGCCCCTGTCGGGCAGGATGCGCCAACAGATTGTCAGGTAGGCCGCAAGCGTCAGACCCGTCCACAGCGCCTGCGCGGCCAGCAAAGGCAGCAGCCCGAAGGGCGTGAGCCCAAGCTGCAGGATCGGCGGGTAGAGCCACGCCATCTCCCGCTCATAGGGTCTGCCTAACCCCTCGCTCTGCACGGCGGTGATGGCTGCGATATTGTAGGCCGAAGCAGCATCCCCCATCGCCGCCATCCGGCCAGCGGCCCAGAGCGCGCCGAAATCCATCATCGTCCCGCTGCCACCGGGCCCGTGCAGCGCCCAGAGGATCACGCCCGTCATCACCATGTTCGCGAAGGCCAGAAAGCCGAGCAGCAGCCGCACGCGGGCCCCGCTCCAGACCCCTCCGGCCGCTGTCATTCCCCGCGCCGGCGGAACACCAGCAGGTTGAAGAGCACGAAATTGGTAGCCGGCACCAGCACCACGAAAATCGCCACCGCGATCTCATAGGGCCCGCCCAGCGCCTCCATCCCCATCACGATCGCCTGGCTCACGGCGAAGGACGTGCCCGAGACGGCGATGAAGCGCAGCATCGTCTCCCCATGCGCGCTCGACGCGCCATAGGTGAAAAAGTAGTGCCCGAAATAGGAGACCGGCACGGCGATGATGAAGGCGACCGGATTGGCGAGCGACGGGGAAAGCCCCGCAAGCTCCACGAAGGCAAACACGCCAAGCGCATGGGTGATCGTCGCCGCAACGCCCACGATCCCGAAGCGGAAGATGCGCCAGAACTCCTCGAGCAGCCGCGCGCGGTCCTCGTTGCTGAACCCTTCCCGCACGCCGTTGCGGATGATCTCCACCACGCTCACCGCGGCGCCCCCTTGTCTCGCGCCGGCAGTTCGGTACTGCGGGTCAGGTAGATGGGCCGCTGCTTCGTCTCGGTCAGCAGCCGGCCGACATATTCGCCAAGCACGCCGAGCGAGATGAGCTGGATGCCGCCGAGGAACAGGATGAAGACCAGGAGCGACGCGTAACCCGGCACGTCGATCCCGAAAATCAGCGTGCGGATAACGATCCAGCTCCCGTAGAGGAACGCGAGAAACGCTGTCGCGAAGCCCACATAGCTCCAGACACGCAGCGGGAAGGTGCTGAACGACGTGATCCCATCCAGCGCGAAGTTCCAGAGCTTCCAGAGCTTGAACGAGCTTTCGCCCGCATGCCGCTCCCCATGGTCGTACTCGATGGTCGTGGTCGTGAAGCCGACCCAGGCAAACAGGCCCTTCATGAACCGCGTGCGTTCCGGCAGCTGGCGGAGCGCCATCACAACCTGCCGGTCCATCAACCGGAAATCGCCCGTCTCGGGCGGAATGGGCGTGTCGGCGATGCGGTTGAAGTAGAGATAAAACCGGCGGGAGAAGAAGGCCCTCGGCCCGCTATCGGTCGCCCGATCGGCCCGGGTTGCAGCCACCACATCCCAGCCCTCGCGCCACTTCGCCACCATGTCGGCGATGACCTCTGGGCGCATCTGCAGATCTGCATCGATGCTGACCACGGCATCGCCCTCGCAATGGTCGAGCGCGGCGGTCAGGGCCGCCTCCTTGCCGAAATTCCGGCTGAACTGGATGAAGCCGATGCGCGGGTCACCCGCCATCCGGGCGCGGACACGCTCGGCGGTCGCGTCCCGGCTGCCATCGTCGACGCAGAGGATCTCGAAATCGCCCGTCACACTTTCGGCGACCGGAACGACGGCATCGAAGAAGGCGTCGGCGGAGCCCTCCTCGTTGAACATCGGCACGATGACCGACAGCCGGAACGAGCCGTCGCGCCGGGGCCGTGCCGGGCGCGCCGTATCACCAGATGCCCGCATACCGCTGTCCATTCTCAAACCCCGTCGATGTCCCCCAACGTCCTCTTAATCCGCCCCCGCCTGCCTTCGCAATTGCAAGATACGGCCGTGTCGGCAGAAGCGCGCCCTGCGCTGCCGGCCCGCCGCAGTCGCGCGTCGCGCAAGATCAGAAGCGCAGGCAGGGTCAGTCGACTGGGAAAAGGTTCTCCCAGGCCCGCTCCACCACCTCCTGCGTCAGCTGCGGTGCCATGCCCTCATAGGCGCAGATGGCGAAGGCCTGATCGACGATGAAGCGCGGGTGGAAGGCCTGATAAGGCCGCCCCTGCTTGGCGTAGAGCTCCTCGAGCATGAACACCACCAGCTCTTCGGTCAGGCCGAGGCCCGCGCGCTGCACGGTCTGCGCCAGGATCTTGAGAAAGAGGCTCCGGTCCGGACTGTCCACCAGGATCTTGTAGCGCAGCCGCCTGAGCGCCGCTTCGTCCACCAGATCCGACGGGGGAATGTTGGTCGAGAACACCACGAGGCTGTCGAAGGGTGCCTCGAACTTCCGGCCCGACTGCAGGGCGAGGAAATCCACCCCGTTCTCGAGCGGGATGATCATGCGGTTGATGATCTCCTGCGGATGCTGGCGCTGGCGGCCGAAATCGTCGATCACCAGCACGCCCCCGCAGGCCTTCAGCTGCATCGGCGCCTCGTAGATCCGGCTTGCGTGCGAGAAGCTGAGGTCGAGCATGTCGAGCGTCAGCTCGCCGCCGGCGATGAGCTTCGGGCGGCGGCAGGCGATGTAGCGTCGGTCTGCCGTCACAGCACGGCGCAGCGCGTTCGTCTCGCCCGCGCCCGCGCTTCTCGCAAGGTCCGCCTCGGCCTCCCGCAGCTCCTCACCGGTCAGGGCCCGGTGCACCGCAGGGTCGTAGAGCGTGATCACCTGACGGTCGACCTCGATCGCATAGGGCAGCCACACATGGTGCCCGAAACCGCGGCAGAGCGCCTCGGCGATGGAGGATTTGCCGTTCCCGGGCGGCCCGTAGAGCAGCATAGAGGCACCGGAATTCGCTGCGGGGCCCAGGTTGCGCATCAGTCCCGGCGCCAGCGTCAACCCCTCGAACACCCGCTCCAGCGTCGGCCGCGTCAGCACCTCCCCGCGGATCGACTGGGTCGATGCCTGCGCGGCGAACTGCTCGAGCGGCACCGGCACCGCGCCCACATAGTCGTTGTGGTGGAACGCCTCGAGCGCCCATTCGCGCCCCTTCCCCGTCAGCGCATAGCGCATCTCGGCGGTCACCGCGGCGCCGAACTGGCCCATGGCCTCGACCAGCTTCTGGTCCTTGGCGCGCTCGATCAGCTGCGTGGTCAGCGCGACGGGAATGTGCAGACTGTCGGCAAGCTCCCGCGCCCGCTCCAGCCCCAGCCGATACATCGCCTTCACCAGGAGGCCGATCAGCATGTTGGCCTCGAGCCCCAGCGCCGCGAGCGTTGCCGGGAGGGGCGGTGTGCGGGGCCGGCGCCCCGCCGGCGCGGGCCCCATGGGCTTCGCGCCGAGCCCCCGGTCGCCTACCGCCCCCTGCTCCCTTTCCGCCGCTTCCGCCACGCGCCCGTTCCCCCGATCCCCCGATCAAAGCAGGCCGAGGAAGCACGGATCCGGTTAAGGCCAGGTTCGTCTCCGCAACCTTGCGTCGGGCGCCTCTGGGGGCGGGCCGGCGGGTGGGCGGCCCCGATGCGCGTTCCGCAGGAACGCGCGAGGACAGGCCGGGCACCTGCCGGCCCGCCCGTCCCCCCATGCTCAGAAGCCCGCGGCCATCCCGTCGCGCCCGGGGTCGGCGCCCCCTTCCCAGCCGTCGCCCGCCCGCTTCAGCGCATGCACCCCGCCAAAGCCGTAGGACGTCGCCAGTCGCCGTGTCGGGTAGCCCCGCGCCGCCAGCGCCGCCTCCGTCCGCCGCAGGATGCGGTTGGTCATGTCGATCCGGTCGGAGGTCACGCAGAAGCGAGGCGCCGCAACCGCCTCCGAGGCGCCCATGCAAAAATCGACCATGTTCAGGATCCCCTGCAGCACGCTCATGGTGATGAAGGTGCCGCCCGGGCTGCCGATCGCCCCCCAGGGCCCCGCCGCATCGTGCAGGATCGTGGGGCACATGGCGGTGAACCGGCTCTTGCCGGGCGCGATGCTGCCCGCCCTTCCGGGCCGCGGGTCGAACACCCCCATGCAGCCATTGTACATGAAGCCGAGCCCCGCGCTCACCACGCCCGAGGGCATGCCGATCGAGTGCGTCATGCTCACGATCCCGCCCGCCGGGTCCACCACACAGAGATGCGTCGTGTCCTTCGCCGGCTGCGCCGCGCCGCCAAGCCGCGGCACATGGGTCCGCTCCCCCGCCCTGATCCGCGCCGCATGGCCAGCCGCGACGTCCTTCGAGATGAGCTCCTCCACCGGCACGTCCACGAAGTGCGGGTCGCCGATGCGGGTGTCCTTCTCCACCGTCGCGATCTTCATCGCCTCGGCCAGCGTGGCGATGTAGTCGGGGCTGTTATGGCCCATGGCGGCGAGGTCGAACTGCTCGAGGATGTTCAGCATCAGGAGCAGCATCACCCCGCCCCCCGGCGGCGCATTCGTCGTCACGCGCAGCCCGCGGTAGCGGCCCTCCAGCGGCGCGCCCTCCACGGGCGTCACCCCAGCCAGATCCTCAGCCCCGAGCAACCCGCCCTGCGCGGCCATGTCCGCCACGATGCGCCCCGCGATCTCGCCCTCGTAGAAGTCGCGCCAGCCCGCCTCCGCAATCCGCCGGAGTGTTGCCGCCATATCCGGGTTCGCCAGCCGCTCGCCCACGCCCCGCGCCGTGCCATCCGCCTTCAGATAGATCGCCGCCGTGGCCGGGTGCTTGGCGATGAGGTCGTGATGCGGCACCCGCCCCGCCGCCGGCACCTCGGACCAGTACTGCACCATATGGGGCCGGACCAGCACGCCCTCCCCCGCCTGCGCGATCGCCGGCGCCATCAGCGCCGCAAGCGGCCGCGTGCCGTAGCGCTCCGCCAGATGCGCCAGCGCGGCCAGCGTGCCCGGCGTGGTGATCGAGCCATAACCGCACTCGTTCACATGGCCCTTCAGGATGAAGCCGAACCCGTCGTCGGACTGTCGTTCGATCAGGTGCTCCCACTGGTCCGACCGGCTCGCCAGCGGCGCCTTGCCGTGAAAGTCCACCATCCGCGGCGCCTCGCCCGGCAGCATCACCTGCGCCGAGCCGAAGCCCGCGATGCCGCACATGAGCGGATCCACCACCGTCTGCACGAAGGCGGTGGCAACGGCGGCATCCACCGCGTTGCCCCCGTCCTCCAGCACGCCGAGCCCCGCCTCCACCGCCTCGGGCTGCGGTGCAGTAACCACCGCCTTCATACCGCGTGTCATCGCGCCGGCCGGGGCATGGGCGGCGCCACCGCCAGCGCCGCAATGTTCGGCAGCGGCCGCGCGCTCACGGCAAAGCCTGCGAAGAAGCCCTCCAGCGCCTCGGCCACCGCCAGCACCGTCGCGTCGCTCCGGTGCGGGCCGATCACCTGCAGCCCGAAGGGCATCCCCGTGGGCCCCAGTCCGCAGGGGATCGCCGCCACGGTGGCGAAGCAGAGCGTCGGCACATAGGCAATCGCGAGCCAGCGCATATAGCTAGGCATCGCCTCGCCATTGATGCTGCCCGGGTGGTTCTCCGCATGCGGGAAGGGCGGCACGGAAGCGCCGGGCGCGATCAGCACGTCATGCCGCTCGAAGAAGGCCGTGAAGGCCCGGTACATCGCCGCCTGCCCCAGCTCCGCCCGCGCACAGTCCGAGAGCGTGTAGACCGTCCCCGCTTCCGTGTTGTCGATCACATTGCGGCCGAGCAGTGCCCGCTTCTCCGCCACCAGCTTCTCGAAGGAGCCGACGAAGGAGAGCGCGCGCGTCACATCGAACACATCGTGGATGCCCTCGGGCGAGAGCGGCCAGTCCGGCACCGCCTCTTCCAGCCGCGCCACCATGCCCTCCAGCATCCCCATCCGGGCACGGAACGTCTCGGCAATGCCCGCATCCACCGGGCAGCAGCCGAGATCCGCCGAGAAGGCGAGGCGGAGGCTCGCGAGGTCGGGCGCGGGCGCGGGCTCAACCGCCGCGCCGAACGACCATGGATCCCGCGCATCCTCGTAAGCCTGGGCCGAGAGCAGCAGGCGCAGATCCGCCATATCCCGCGCCATCGGCCCGTTCACCGGCCAGGGGCCGAGCAGCGAGCCCGCCGCCGGGCGCGGCACCACGCCAAGGCTCGGCCGGAACCCGGCCACCCCGCAAAAGGCCGCCGGCGAGCGCAGGCTCCCGCCGTAATCCGAGCCCGTGGCAAGCGGCGCCATGCCCGTGGCCAGCGCCGCAGCCGAGCCG
>JBCBHB010000075.1:0-8566 GCA_038526025.1 Pseudomonadota bacterium | reverse complement strand
GGGGCGCTGCCCCCGGACCCCCGGAGTATTTTCGCAAAGGTGAAAAGGGGGGGGGCGTGCCCGGGGGCATCTTCTTCTTCGTTAATATACTCAAACAGGACCCGTCGCGGCACGCGGCGGGTTGGGCCCAAGCGGATGCGCGGGAGCTTAGCGCCCGGTGAGTTTCAGCTCGATGCGGCGGTTGCGGGCCAAATCGGCGGGCGAGGTGCCGGTGGTGATGGGTTGGTGCTCGCCAAAGCCGGTGGCGGCGAGGCGGTCTGCGGGCAGGCCGCGCTCGTTGATGAGGTAGAGCACCACCGAGAGGGCGCGGGCCTGGCTGAGTTCCCAATTGTTGGCGAATTGGGGCGAGTTGATGGGCACGATATCGGTGTGGCCATCGACGCGCAGGATCCAGTTGATCTCTGCGGGGATCTCGCCCGCCACCTCCAGGAGCACATCCGCCACGCGGGAGAGCTCGGCCTGGCCGCGCGGGCCCAAGGTGGCATCGCCCTGGGCAAAGAGCACCTCGGAGGAGAAGACGAACCGGTCCCCAACGATGCGCACGCCGTCGCGCTCGCCCAAAAGCTCGCGCAATTGCCCGAAAAACTCGGAGCGGTAGTTGCGCAGATCGCGCGCTTCTGCCTCCAACTCCGCGGCGCGGCGGCGTTCATCGGCGGCGACCTGGGCGAGGGCGGAATTGAGCCGCGAGCCGAGCGCTTCGATTTGCACCGCGTTGGCGGCATCGCGCGCTTCGGCGGCGTCCAGCAGCCCTTGGAGCGTGGCGATCTGGCGGCTCAGCTCGGCGGCCTGCTGGTTCAGGAGCGCCACGCGGCGGCGGGCCTCGGTGGTTTGGGCGCGCTGATCGGTGAGGGCGCGGTTGGCGGTGGCGAGAAGGGCGCGCTGGCGGTCGAGCTCGGAGAGGTCATCGGCGCGGGCTGTCTCCAACGTGGTGCGGGCAACCTCGGCGGCGGCCAGAAGCGTGAGGGTCTCTTCGGCCTCGCGGCGTTGCTCCTCTAGCGCGAGGGTCATGGCGGTCATCTCAGCATCGGCCTCGGCGAGACGGCGGCGCAGGGCTTCGGCGGCGGCGCGGCCTGCGAGATCATCCGGCGCGTCCGGATCCACCTCGGCCAGAAGGGCGCGGAGTTGCGCCGCGGCCCCCGCTTCGCGCAGGCGCTCGCGCTCGGAGGCGTCGAGATCGGCCTCAAGTGCCGTGAGGCGCGCGCGGGCGGCGGCTAGGGCGTCTTCGGTGCTGAGAAGCGCTGTTTCGGTCTCGGCGAGATCGGCAGCGGTGCCCTCCTCGCGGGCCTCGGCGGCCGTGAGCGCACCTTGGGCGGCGAGAAGCGCCAATTCGGTGTCGCTCAACTCGGCGAGCGCGGCCTCCAGCTCGGCGTCGCGCTCGGCCAGACGGGTGCGGATCGCGGCGAGCGTCTCTTCGGTGCTGGTCAGGGTGGTGCGCAGGGCCGCCTCGCTGTCCTCCAGCGCTGAGAGATCCGCCGCGAGTTCGGCCAGCGTGGCCTCGCGGCCCGCGAGATCGGCCTGCAGATCGGCAACCAGAAGCTCCAGTGCTTCGCGTTGGGCGGCGGCGAGGCGGGCGGCTTCGGCTTGTGCGTCGATCTCGTCGCGGGCGGAGGCGAGGGCGAGGCGGAGGGCCTCGGAGGCGGAGATCTCCTCGCTCAACTCCGTCTCAAGCCGTGCGACCTCCGCCTCGGTGGCGCGCAGGCTCTCGCCGCGCTCGGCACTCTCGGTGCGGGCGGCGGCCAGCGCACGGCCCAGATCATCGTTGCGGGCCAGGAGCGAGGCGACCTGCTCCTCGAAGCTCGCGATGCGGGCCTGCGCCTCGGCGTTGTCGGCCCGGAGGCCGGAGATGAGCGCGGTTTGGGAGGCGATGGTGTCGTTGGCGAGCGAGAGGGTGGAGCGGGTGGTGCCGAGATCGCGCTCAAGCCGATCCCCGCGTTGCTGCTCCAGCCCAAGCGCTTCGGCCAGGGCGGTCAGCTCGAAGGTCAGCTCATCAATCTCGCCGCGCTGGCCGGAAATGGTTTCTTGCAGCACGTATTGCAGGAACATGAAGATCGTCAGAACGAACATCAGCACCAGCAGAAGGGCTGTCATCGCATCGACGAACCCGGGCCAGATATTGGCCTCGAACCGCGATCCGTTGCGGCGGTTGAGCGCCATGGCCTAGCGGCTCTCGCGCGCGAGCGCCTCGGCCAGAGCGGCGATCTCGGCGCGCACTTCGGAGACGCTGTCCTGCCGCCCGGTGTTCATTTCCTCCAGGATCCGCAGGAGCTGCTCATCCATGTTGCGCAGGCGGGCGCGGGCCTCTTCATCGAAGGAATGGGCGGCGTGCTCGCGCGCCTCGATCAACTCTGCCAGGCGCTCCTGCGCGGCGCCCAAGCGGTCCATCGATTGTGCCCCGTCGGCTCCCAATTGCTGGGCCATGATGGAGACGGCCTCTATGAGCGTATCGAGCTTGGCGTCGCTCTCGCGGCGGGCGGCCTCGGAGGCGTCGATGCTGGCTTGCAGGGCGGCCATTTGCTGGGCGGTCTGGGTGAGCACCTCCTCGGCATAGTGCGTGGCGGCGTCCTGCCCCTCGCCGCCCATGCCGATGCGCGTGATCGAGGAGATCCAGTTCTCCAGCTCCATATAAAAGCGATTTTGGCCATGCCCGGCGAAGAGCTCCAGCATACCGACCACGAGCGAGCCCGCGAGGCCCAGAAGCGAGGAGGCGAACGCGGTGCCCATGCCGCTCAATTGCGCCTCGATGCCCACCAGAAGGCGCTGGAAGATGTTGCCGCCCAAATCGGCCTCGGTCGCGGGCGCAAGCGATTTGATCGTGTCCACCACGGCTGGCACGGAGATGGCGAGGCCGTAGAACGTGCCCAGAAGGCCCAGAAAGATCAGCAGGTTGATGATGTAGCGCGTGATGTCGCGCGCCTCATCGAGGCGTGTGGCGACCGACTCCAAAATGCCGCGCGCGGAGCCCGAGGGGATGCCCGAGCGGGTGCGTTTGTCCTTCAGCTGAGCGGCGAGCGAGGCCAGAAGGCGCGGGGATTGGACGAATTCATGGCCGGGGCGGTTGAGGGCGAACCCTTCGATCCAGCTCACCGCCGACACCAGTTGCAGCACCTGCCAGAAGCAGGCCAGCACGCCCACCACGAACACCGCGAGGATGAAGCCGTTGAGGTAGAGATTGGCCAGGAAGATGGGCGCGATCTGGCGGTAGATCAGGAACACGCCGACGCCCACGGCAATGAGCACCATGACCATGAGAATGATCTGGCGGATCGGCTGGGAGAAGCTGGGGTCTCGGTCCTGCTCGAGTATCATTGCGCGTTGTCTGATCTGAATGCCTGCGTTGGGGCGACCCTAACGGCAAGTGCGCAGCCCCACAAAGGTTTTATCGGGCCATCTGGGCCCGCACGAGCGCGTCGAGTTGCTCCAATTCGGGGTCATGGATGCCAAGCGTCGCGAGGCTCTGGACGGTGTTGTGCAGATACTCGGCGTTCGGGCCCATCGGCCCAACGGCGGTGGCGATCGTGTGGGCCTGCGCCTCAAGGCTCTGGTGGCCCGCATATTGGACATGGGCGGTGTCCATCACATAGGCGATGGCCTCCACGGTGCCGCCGCCGGCGAGGTGCAGGGTTTGGCGTGTCTCCAGATAGGCGGCGGAGACCAACTCGCGGGCGGTCAGATAGGCATAGGTCTCGGAGGCGTGCTCGGGGGCGACGCGGAAGGCGAGGCCGGTGCAGGAGGCCCCCTCGGCGGCATCGAGTGCCAGAACGAGGCCGGGATAGGCAGGGGTGCCGCGATACTCGACCGAGTGCATGCAGAACGCCCGGTGATAGCCGTGCAGCGTCGCGATGTGCTGCTCGGCCACCGGGAAGCCCGGTTTCCACATCAGGCTGCCATAGCCGAAGACCCAAAAGCCCTGTGCGGTGTCGGTCATAGCGGCGTCCCTCGTCATGCGTCGCGCCGGGGTTTATAGGGTGGCGGACGTTTTGACGAGGGGACGTGCGATGAGGCTGCTCATTGAGGTGACGCTGGTGCTGGCGCTGGGCTGGGCGGGCTATTGGTGGGTGGGCGCGGGCGCGCGCGAGAGGGCCGTGGAGGCGTTTCTGGCGGAGCAGCGCGCGGCGGGCTGGGTGGCGGAGGCCGATACGGTGCGGGTGACGGGCTTTCCCAATCGCTTCGATGCGGTGCTCGATGATGTGACATTGGCGGACCCAGAGGCCGGTTGGGCATGGGAGGGGGACCGCCTGGCGGTGCTGGCGCTGAGTTACCGCGATGACCGTGTGATCGTGACCTTTCCGGGCCAGCACCGGCTTGCGGTGCCGGAGGGGGCGATGGAGGTCTCGGGCGAGGTATTGCGCGCCTCGGTGGCCAACGCGGCCGGGCGGCTCACGCGGATCGTGGGCGAGGGGCAGGCGGTGCGGCTGGCCTTTGCGCGCGGCACGGCGGAGGTGGCGCAGCTGGGCTTTGGCACGGATGCGCCAGAGCGCGGCGAGGTGCAGCGCCTGGGGCTGACGCTGGCAGATGTGGTGCTGGACGATGGCTTGCGGGCGCAGCTCGATCCGGCGGGGATCTTCCCCGAGCGGGTGGAGCGGCTGCATATGGATGCAACGGCCACCTTCGCCCGGGCGCCCGAACTGCCGGTGGTGGACGATGTGCCGGATGTCGAGGCGCTGGTGGTGCGCGACATGAGCTTGCGCTGGGGCGCGCTCGATCTGCGGGGGCAGGGCGAGGTGCGGGCCGATCCGTTGGGCTATGCGGAAGGGGAGCTGGACCTGCGGGTGCGCGACTGGGAGGCGGTGCTCGCCTCGGCTGAGGCGGCAGGGGCCATCGGGCCGGGGCAGGCGGAGGCGCTTGAGGTGGCGCTGGGCCTGCTGGCGCGGTTGAGCGGCGGGCGCGACGCCATTGAGGTGCCGCTGGTGTTTGGCGGGGGCTCGACCTTCATCGGCCCGGTGCGGATCGGGGACGCGCCGCGATTGGCAGCGGCGCGCCCGTGAAACAGGAGTGTTTCACGTGAAACAGATTAACAAGCGTTAACAATATGTTAGGGGTTCATTAACCCCTCGCCCTTTCACCCCGCCATCGCTGCCTTCAGTGCGTGCCAGCTGGCCTTGGGCGTGCGCTCCAGCGTGTCGAAATCGACATGGACGAGGCCGAAGCGTTTGTCGTAGCCCACGGCCCATTCGTAATTGTCCATCAGCGACCAGATCGTGTAGCCGCGCACATCGTGCCCCTCGGCGAGGGCGCCTTTCACCTGATCCAGATGCGCGTTGAGGTAGCGGATGCGCTGCTCGTCGATGACGGCACCGCCCTCCACGCGGTCATAGGACGCCAATCCGTTCTCGGTGATGTAGATCGGCAGGTCGGTGTAGCTGGCGGTGTGGCGGATGAAGTGGCCGAGGCCCTGGGGGTAGATTTCCCAGTCCATCGCGGTTTTCTCCAGTGGGCCTTCGCGCTCCTCCAGGAAGGGGAACAGGTTTGATCCATCCGGGCCGATGAGCTTGCGGGTGTAGTAGTTGATGCCAACCCAATCGAGGGGCTGGGCGATGGTGTCAAAGTCGTCCTGCCAGCCTTCGGGCATGTGGGGCCCGAGATGCTCAAGGATGTCGGCTGGATACTCTTTGCGGAAGATGGCGCCCAGGAACCAGCGGTTGTAGATGCCATCATAAAGCTGCGCGCAATGGGCGGCCTCGGGGCTGTCATCGGCGGCTTGTGAGAACTCGTGGTTCATCACGGCGCCAAGGCCTGTCATCCCAGCAGCGCGCATGGCCTGGATGGACGTGCCGTGGGCCAGAAGCACGTGATGAAGCGCGCGGGTGGCGGCGCGCACATCGCGTAGGCCCGGTGCGTGGTGGCCCATGAAATGCGAGAGCCACGCCACGCACCAGGGCTCGTTGATGGGCGCGGTCATGGCGAGGCGGTCGCCCAGCCGCTCGGCGATGATGCTGGAAAACTCGCCAAACCATACCGCCACATCGCGGTTGCGCCAGCCGCCCAGGTCTTGCAGGGCGGCGGGCATTTCCCAGTGGTAGAGCGTGGCCATGGGGGTGATGCCACGGGCGAGCATCCCGTCCACCAGACGGTCGTAAAAGTCGAGGCCTTGTGGGTTCACGGAGCGGCCATCGGGCATGACGCGGGCCCAGGAGGTGGAGAATCGGTAGCTGTCGAGCCCGGCATCGCGCACCAGATCAAGGTCCGCCTCCCAGCGGTGGAAGTGATCGCAGGCCACCGATCCGTTCTCCCCGCGCACGACATTGCCGGGTGTTTCGGCAAAAACATCCCATTGCGAGGGGCCGGCACCGCCGAAGGAGGAGCCTTCGATCTGGTACGCGGAGGTGGCCGTGCCGAACAAAAAGCCTTCGGGGAAGGCCGAGCGGGGGTGATCTAGCTGCATGGGGGCTCCTTGGGGGAGGTCAGAACGGGGCGGCACCGGTGGAGCGGCCAATGACGAAATCGGGGGTCCAGACCTCGCTCGGGGGCGGGGTGTCGGGGTCATTGATGGCGGCGATGAGCATCTGCGCGGTGCACTTTCCGGCCTCGCGGATGGACGAGCGGGTGGCGGTGAAGACCGGGCTCTGGGGCGTGCCATTGGGGAAGTAGCCCAACACGTCATCATGGGTGATCAGCGAGAGATCGCGGCCCAGGGTGAGGCCCCGATCCGCCACCGCCCGGGCGGCCCCGGCGGCGGTGAGGATGGACGACGTGATCACGGCGGTGGGCGCATTTGAGGAGGCCAGAAGGTCGGAGGTGACCTGATACCCATAGCCCTCGCTCATCTCGGCGGAGAACATCAAACTCTCCTCCGGCTTCACCTGGCGCGCGGCCATGGCCTTCTCCACCCCGGCGCGGCGGCGCTTGGCGAAGGAGAGGTCCGCGAGGCCGTTCAGCAGCGCGATGCGCTTGTGCCCGAGATCCAGTAAGTGATTGGTGGCGTGTTCAAAAGCGCGGGTGTTGGCGATGTCGAGATAGAGATAGTCGGTGTCCGTCAGCTCGGAGCGGCCATGCACGACAAAGGGCATGTTCAGCTCCTGAAGGAGCGCGATGCGGGGGTCGTTGGCGCGGGAATTGTGCAGGATCACGCCATCCACCGAGCGACGCGCGGCCATCGAGCGGTAGACCTCCATCTCCTGCGCACCCGGCACGATGGAGAGGGTCATCTCGTAGCCTGCGGGCGCGTAGGTCTCCCCGGCGCCGGCGATGAACTCGGCGAAGAACGGGTTGATGATCTGGTGGTCATCCACGACCACGACATGACCAATCGTTTTGGCCCGGCCCGTGGCCAGCCGCTGGGCACCGATATTGGGCACATAGCCCGCCTCGCGCGCCGCCGTTTTGACGCGCGCGCGGGTTTCGGCGTTCACCTCCGGATAGTCGTTGAGGGCACGGCTGACGGTCGTGGGGGAGAGACCAAGTTGGCGTGCGAGGTCTTTAAGTGTCACGTGTCCTCCAAAAAATTTACGCGCGTAAATTCATGGCCTTAGCCTGAGATGCGGTGGCGACTATAAGGGCAGGCCGTTTTAAGTTGCAACGCATGGAATTTCCTTTCCCTGGCGCGGGCCGGTGGCTTGACAGCACGAAATGGCATGGGCAGGGTCGCCGATACCAAAGCGCTTTGAAGAAATGAGCGCGTGGGAGGAAACAACAGATCACTTGATCATCAGGACCGGTCGCACGGGATGCGCTGGTCGATAGGGAGAGACACATGAAGAAGACGCTTCTTGCAAGCGCCGCTCTCATTGCGCTTGGCACCACCGGTGCCTTGGCGATGGGCCATGGTTCGCTCGTATTCGCTCCGGGCGAGGACGAGCGTATGAACTGGGACAGCTGGGAGGCCTATGAGGCGTCAGCGCCCGATCTGTCCGGTCAGGAGCTGACCGTGTTCGGTCCGTGGCTTGGCCCGGACCGTGAGCTGGTTGAATCGGTTTTGGCTTATTTCGAGGTCGCGACCGGTGCTGACGTCCAGTATTCGGGCTCCGACAGCTTCGAGCAGCAGATCCGCATCGACGCGCAGGCAGGCTCCGCCGCCAACGTCGCCGTGTTCCCGCAGCCGGGCCTTCTGGGCGATCTGGCGCGCGCGGGCCTCGTGGCGCCGCTCACCGAGGGTGACGCCGACTGGATCCGCGACAACTACGCGGCAGGCCAGTCCTGGGTGGATCTCGCGACCTTCGACGACAGCCTCTACGGCTTCTTCTACAAGGTCGATGTGAAGTCCCTCATCTGGTACTCGCCCGACAACTTCGACGATGCGGGCTATGACGTGCCCGAGACCCTCGAAGAGCTCAAGGCGCTCACCGAGCAGATCGCAGCGGACGGCTCCGTGCCGTGGTGCATCGGTCTGGGGTCCGGTGGTGCAACCGGCTGGCCCGCGACCGACTGGGTTGAGGACATGATGCTGCGCACGCAGCCGCCCGCCGTCTACGACGCTTGGGTGTCCAACGAGATGCCGTTTGACGATCCGCGTGTTGTCGCCGCCATCGAAGAGTTCGGCTACTTCGCCCGCAACGACGCGTTCGTGGCTGGTGGTGCCGGTGCCGTGGCAACGACCGACTTCCGCGACAGCCCCAAGGGCCTCTTCGCG
>JBCBHB010000074.1:0-8572 GCA_038526025.1 Pseudomonadota bacterium | reverse complement strand
ATGAACGAGGTAACGCTAGTCACCGGCCCCCAAATTACGAACGCCGGTAGCAGCATTATGGCGCCAACAACCATCGCTGGTATCAGTACTCGCCACTCACGGCGAAACAAAAACCATAAGGCTACTGCCATTGAGACCTGAGGCTTGACACTCGCAATTGCGAGCAAGAGCCCAGCGAGGAGAAAGCGCTGCCGCCGAGCCGCCTCCAAGGCCCAAAGCGATGCCGCTGCCACGATGAGCGATGTCTGCCCGATAGCCAGAACGTTGCTCGCGAGAGTATCGAGCGCCACGAGCGCGAGCGGCAGGACGGTCAACGTCAACGGCAGCGTCGCCCGCCCTTCCATCCCGACCCGACCACCTTCCGTCTCGAACCAGCGCTTAGCCAGCAGGACCAGCGATGCCAGGCAGAGCGCTGAGACAGTTGTTTGAGCGAGTCGCGCGGCAGGCCATTCGAAGATCCCGTAAACCGCAAGCAACGGGATTGTTTGCGGGGGATAGGCGATGAAGCTGTCGAACCGCGGGTTTGGTAGCCAGGGGTTCTCGCCCAGCCAGGTCAGCATCCCAGCTCGCCAGAGCGGCCGAAAGTCTTGACCGAAATAACCCATTCGCGCCGCATCGCCGAGACCGATCAGATGGATCACCGCGACACCACTCAGCGTCAGCCACAGCGCCACCAAGGTAGAACGAGTCCCGACAAATCCCGATGGGATGCCTCGTAGCGACATAGCAAACTCCCTATCGCCCAATAGTGCCTTGAGGCCACACGAATTTGTTCGCTCGATGGCGTGCACGGGAGTGTCATACAGGATCGGCATTGTTGCAAACCGCAAGCTTGGCAGGCCCGATGAACGCTGCCAGTTGCACCGTCAACTTGGCTGCGGTTGATGCGGCTGGGTAACGAGAGGTGAGATCTCACCCGCTAGGGCCGGTCACCTCGCCGAATTCGGCTTCGTTGCGCCGAAGGGGCCGGCCAGCCTCAAACTGCTGGAGAACGTCCTTGCCGACGAGGCCAGCGACCTGCCTGCCGCGGTCCGCGAGATGGGCAAGATCTATCTGGACCTGAACGCGCGTCTCACAGAGGTGATCGAGCGGCTGGCGGACGACCTTGAAGCTACATCGAGAACGAACGAAGGGCTTCGGCGGCGGTGCACCATACCTTGGATCGGCCCCGTCACCGCGGGTGCGCTCGTCGCCTTCGCTCCCGATCTCGATACGTTTGAGTGCGGGCGCAACTTCGCAGCCTGGCTGGGCCTCGTGCCCCGGCAGCGAACCACAGTCGGTAACGCCCGCCTCGCTGCCGTGAACAAGATGGGCCAGACCGACATCAGACGGCACCTAATCGTCGGCGCCATGAGCGTGATACGGTGGGTCGTGAGGAAGGGCGGCAGCCCGGACCGCTGGTTCGCCAGTCTCGTGACGCGCAAGCCGAAGATGAACGCGGCGGTGGCACTCGCGAACAAGATCGCGCCCCCGCAACCAATCCTATGACACCACTGCGCTGCCTGCTCCCTAGTCCGGCGTTCTGGGTTGGATTAACGACAAGGGCGGATCGCTTGTTGCCGGCGCCCAGGAGTTTCCGAATGTCCGCCTTGGCCGATCAACTCGCCACCGTGGTGCCCGACTGGCCCACAGCGCTGATCGAGACCGTGGCCGCGGGCGCGGGCACGATGCGCGCGCCGGACGGGGCGCGGGTGTTCGGGCCGGGCGATCCCTGCGAGCGCTTCGTGGTGGTGCTCTCGGGCACCGTGCGGGTGGAGCAGATCGGCAGCGCTGGCCGGTCGATCGTGCTCTACCGCGTCGGGGCGGGCGACAGCTGCGTGATGACGACCTCCGGCCTCCTCTCCGGCGTGCCCTACGATGCCTGGGGCATTGCGGAGGGGGCCGTCGAGATCCTGGCGATCCCGGCGCAGGCATTCCGTTCGCTGATCGATGCGAACGCCGATTTCCGGGCCAAGGTGCTCTCCGTGTTCTCGCACCGGATCCTCGAGCTCTCGCAGGTGATCGACGATCTGCTGGTGCGGCGCGTCGACCTGCGGCTCGCCGGCTGGCTGGCCGAGCGCGCGGCAGAAGGCGCGACGCTCACGGCGACCCACCAGTCCATCGCGGCGGAGCTTGGCAGCGCCCGGGAGGTGGTCTCGCGCATCCTGAAGGACTTCGAGCGTCGCGGCTGGGTGGTGCTGCGCCGAGGGGCGATCGAGGTGACAGACCGTGAGGCGCTCCAAAGGCTGGAGACGGGCGTCGCGCTCTGACGGCTTATGTGATCCTGTCACATAGAAGATCCTGCATATGTGCGACTCATGGCGGTGTCCTGACCGAAAGGAGACCTCCATGACCTTCACCACGAATATCGGCAGCCTCGACCGCATCCTGCGCATTGTCGTCGGTCTCGCCCTCATCGCGCTCGCGGCCACCGGCCTTCTCGGTGTCTGGGCCTTCATTGGCGTGGTGCCGCTTGTCACCGCCTTCATGAAGTTCTGCCCGGCCTACGCGCTGCTGGGCCTGCGCACCTGCAACGATTGCTGAGCGGGGCTGGAATGCGTGTCTCGACAAGCCTTCTCGCAGCCCTGTCGCTGTCCATGTCGCTGGCCGGGCTGCTCGCCGCGGCGCCTGCGGGTGCAGGGCAGATCATTAGCAGTGTCGACGCCGAGACCCTCGGGCCGAAGAAGCGCACGGTGCTCGGGCTGCATCTGACCGCCGCGGAAGCGGGGCGGGCCCTGGCAGAGGATCCGGGCATCGTCTTCATCGATATCCGCGACCCCATCGAGGTGAGCTTCATCGGCCATGCCGCCCCGGTCGACGCCCTGGTGCCCTGGCGGATCGGCAGCCATGTCTTCGTGCCCGAGAAAGGGCGATACCGGATGGCGCCGAACGCGGCCTTCGTGTCGGAAGTCGAGGGCGTCCTCGCGCGCGAAGGGAAGGGCAAGGACGATCCTGTCTTTCTGATCTGCCGTTCCGGCAACCGCACCGGGGCCGCCGCCAATGCGTTGGCCAAGGCCGGCTTCACCAATGTCTGGAACCTCGTTGACGGCTTCGAGGGCGACAAGGGCCCGGACGGTGTTCGGGCGGTGAATGGCTGGCGGAACGCCGGGCTGCCCTGGCGCTACGAACTCGACGCCCGCACCGCCTGGCAGCCGCCCGCGCAGTAGGCGGCCGCTATCCTTCGAAACAGAATGGATGATCCCATGAAGAAAGTTATCCTCGCAGCCCTCGCGCTCTTCCCGCTGCTGGCTGTCACCCCTGCGGCGGGCGGGGAACAGCCCCGCCTCGTGACCGTCCTCACCGCGCCAGACCCGCAGACGCAGCTCATGGCGATGGTGTTGAGCATGCAATCGCTGCAGCAGGGCGCCTCGGTCCGGATCCTGCTGTGCGGCCCCGCCGGTGACCTTGCCCTCAAGAACGCGCCGGCCAGTGCGACCGCCCCGCAGCTGCCCCGTGGTATGAGCCCCCAGGGCCTGATGCAGAAGATCCTGGAGAAGGGAGCGCCGGTGGAGGTTTGTGCGATCTACCTGCCCAACAAGGGTGTCGGTGCCGACGCGCTCATCGCGGGCGTCGGTGCGGCGAAGCCAGCCGAGATGGCGGGCCACCTGCTTGCCGAGGACACCCGCCTTCTGACCTTCTGAAGCACGAGAACGGCGACACCGCTGGTACCACAATCGAGTTGATACCTCGGTGTCGCGACGACCTGCAGGCGCTGCGCAATGGGTCGACCCATCGCATCGCCTTGCACCGCCGGGCGGGACAGACTGGCGCCAGACGCGCTAAACTCCCGCCATGGACACCCTCGATGCCACAAAGCTTTCCGGCCGCTGCGCCTGCGGTGCTGTGCGCTGGCGGGCGAGGGGGCCGATGCTGTGGGCGGCGCTGTGCCACTGCGAGGATTGCCGCCGGGCGGCTTCCGCCGATTATGTGAGCTGGTTTGGCGTGGCTAGGGACGGGCTGGACTGGGAGGGCGAGCGGGCCTTTCACAGCTCCTCGGCGCGGGTGACGCGCAGTTTCTGCCCGGCCTGTGGCGCGCCAATGTCCTTCGAGACGACCGTGTTCCCCGACGAGGTGCATCTCTATGCACCGTCGCTGGACGATCCCACGCTCTACCGCCCCACGGCGCACATCTTCTGGTCCGAGCGCCTGCCCTGGTTCAGCGCGGGAGACGACCTGCCCAAGCACCCCAAGGGCCTTCAGCACGCTGCCGACACGGGCACAACGATTGTGGAGCGTTTGAAGGGCTAGCCGCGGTCGACGCATCGCAGGGGGCAGGAACCGTGCGTCGGCGTGGCCTCCCGGCAATCGGCCCCGAGGAACCGACGCTCAAACCCTCTCCGTTGCAGCAGCGTGTGTCTCGGGTGCCGCCCCGTCGGCGGGCAACAGGAAGAGCGCCGTGAGCGCGACCACCGATGTCGATGCGGCGAGGAGCCCGAGCTGCACATCGAACCCCAGACCATTGGCGTGGAGAACCGCGATTGCCGGCAGGGCTGCGGACCCCATGCCCAGGGAAAGCAGGTACTCGACCGAGACCGCCCGCGCCCGGAGCGACGACTGCAGGTAGCGGCCCAGCAGCCACCCGGTGATCGGCAGCTCGGCGAACATCACCGTCACCAGCAGAAGGGCGAGCGGCAGCACGATCCAGCCGCTCGCCTGGGACAGGGCCGCCAGCATGATGATCTGCGCGCTGAGCAGGCCCAGCAGGATTCGGCGCGCCCCGAAGCGGTCGAGCAACTCGCCGACAGGGAGCTGGGCGAAGGCCGCGAGAAAGAAGATGAGCCCGGCCGAGGCGCCGATCAGCGCGAGATCGCCCGCCAGCGCGCCGAGGCGTTCGTCGAAGAGCTTCGGCAGGGAGACGGTGATCACGTTGAAGACGAGCCCGCCGAACAGCGCCGCCACGCAGACGAGCGCGAAGACCGCCCGCTGGCCGCGGGGACCGGCATCTACAACCGGTCTGTTCGTCGCAACGCCGGCGGAGACCGGAGGCACACCGTTGCGACGCCGCGCCCAGAGCACGCACCCGATAAGCGTCGAGACCAGGCCCGGTACGAAGAACGCCGCCTGCCAGCCGAACACCTTGGCGAGGATGCCGGTGCCGAGGGCGGCCGCCGCCAGCCCCAGATTGCCGAAGACGCCGTTCACGGCGAGCGCGCGACCCGTTCGCTCCGCAAGGTCCGGGATCATCGCGTTCGCCACGGGGTGGAAGATGGCCGCGGATAGCCCCAGCCCCGAGAGGCCCAGCATCAAGCCCACGGGCCCCGTCGCGAACGCGGTTCCTATCCCGGCGATGCCGCTGCCGAGGAAGAAGGCGAGGATCAGCCCCATCCTGTCGAGCTTGTCGCCGAGCCAGCCCGCAACCGGCGTGCCGAGCGCGAAGGCAACGTAAAGCGGTGTGCCAAGCGCCAGAACGCTCGGGTAGCTCATCTCCCATGCGGGTCCGATTGCGAGAGCGGCGGTCGGGAAGATGAGGAGGAAGAAGTGCGTGAAGAAGTGGGCGACGTTCAGGAACTGCAGGGCTTCGAAGCGGGACATGCGACCCTCCCAACCGGTGATCGCACCACCCCTACGCGCGATCTGAGAGGCTTACTCTCGACAGAAGGCCAGTCTATATCGCTCAAGTGACAGAATGGGATGGCATCACCGTTGAAGGGCTGGCGACCGACTATCCGGCGGGGATGGTCGTGGAGGCGCATGTGCATGACGGTCACCAGATCGTGCATGCGAGCGACGGCGTCTCCCGCGTGGTCTGCCAGGACGCAACCTGGGTCTTGCCGCCCGGTCGCGGCTTGTGGGTGCCGGCGCATACGGAGCACGAGGTCCGATGCGTAAGCGCTGTGCGGATGCGGACGGTCTACCTCACCGGCGCTCGCCCCGGTTTTCCGACCGATGTTTGCGTTGTCGCCGTCTCGCCCCTTCTACGCGAGATCATCGTGCGGTTCTCCGAGGGGGCGGGCTCCTCGTCGGTTGCCCATCTCAAGGCGCTGCTCATCGAGGAGATCGTCCGCGCCGAGGTCACGCCGCTCCGCCTCCCCGTGCCGAAGGATCCGAGGATCGCCCGTCTGGTCGAGGCGCTTTGTGCGCAACCGGGCCAGCCGGCGACGCTGGAGGACTGGTCGCGCAGTCTCTCGATGTCGCGCCGCAGCCTGATCCGCCATATCCACGCGGAAACGGGGATGTCCTTTCGCGAGCTTCGCCGGCAGGCACGCGTCATCGCAGCGCTCGAGCGTCTGGCAGTCGGCCAGGCGGTGACCGCGGTCGCCTTCGATGTGGGCTTCGAGAGCCCAAGCGCCTTCATCGTTGCTTTCAAGGCGGTCACCGGGGTCACCCCCGGGCAGTACCTTCGCACGGGCGCTGAGTGAGGGTGCGGATCGGCACTGATCCCTCGAGGCCCGCCGCAGGCCGCCGTGGCTTGGCTGCTGTTGTTTGTTCCGCTTCCGGAACGGGATCTTCATCGGCACTGCACTAGGTATCGCGCAGCCCGTGGATGGCCCCGGCCATCGTCCTCTCTTCGGGATCACGGGTTTCGCCTTGCCGCTTCCCGCGCTAACGAAGAACGAGGATTTGTGCGGTGCAGCAAGGTGGGGCCGGAGCATGAGAGAGATCGACTGGTACCGGCTCCGCGACGAGTGGCTCGGCAATGCCCGGGCCGACGTGATCGCGGGTCTGGTCGTGGCGCTCGCCCTTATCCCCGAGGCCATCGCCTTCTCCATCATCGCAGGCGTGGACCCCAAGGTCGGCCTCTACGCCTCCTTCTCCATCGCGGTGATAACGGCCATTGCCGGTGGGCGCCCCGGCATGATCTCGGCCGCCACCGCCGCCACGGCCGTGCTGATGGTCACGCTGGTGAAGGAGCACGGACTGCAATACCTGCTCGCGGCCACCGTGCTGGCGGGTCTGCTCCAGGTTGCCGCGGGTCTCCTGCGGCTGGAGCGATTGATGCGGTTCGTCTCGCGCTCGGTGATGACCGGGTTCGTGAACGCGCTCGCGATCCTGATCTTCCTCGCGCAGATCCCTGAACTCGTGAACGTCCCGGCGCTGACCTACCCGATGGTCGTGGCGGGCCTGGCCATCCTCTATCTGTTGCCGCGGGTCACGAAGGCGGTGCCCGCACCCCTCGTCTGCATCCTGGTGCTTACAGCGGTGACCCTTCTTGGCGAGTTCGAGCTGCGCACGGTCGCGGATATGGGGGCGCTGCCGGACACGCTGCCGGTCTTCCTGGTGCCGGACACTCCGCTGACGCTGGAGACGGTGCAGATCATCCTGCCATACTCGCTGGGCGTGGCAGTGGTGGGTTTGCTCGAGTCGCTCATGACCGCCTCCATCGTCGATGAGCTGACCGACACGACGTCCGACCGTCGGCGCGAATGCATCGGTCAGGGCGCGGCGAACATGGCCACCGGCTTCATCGGCGGCATGGCGGGCTGCGCGATGATCGGCCAGTCCATCATCAACGTGCAGTCCGGGGGCAGGGGGCGGCTCTCCTGCTTCTGCGCGGGCTTCTTCCTGCTGGTGATGGTGGTCTTCCTGGGGGACCTCGTCGGCCTGATCCCGATGGCTGCCCTGGTCGCGATCATGATCATGGTGTCGGTCGGCACCTTCAGCTGGCAGTCGCTGCGCAATCTGCGGGAGCACCCCAACAGCTCGAACACCGTGATGATCGCAACGGTCATCGGCGTTGTGGCCACCCACAACCTCGCCATCGGCGTGCTCATCGGGGTCCTGCTGTCGGGCATCTTCTTCGCGGGCAAGATCGCACAGATTTTCCGGGTCCGCTCCGAGCTCTCCGCCGACCGCACAGAGCGCACCTATGTCGTCGAGGGACAGCTCTTCTTCGCGTCGTCGGAGGAGTTCCTCAAGGCGTTCGACTTCACCGAGGCGCTGGAGCGCGTCGTGATCGACCTCACCAAGGCGCATATCTGGGACGTCTCCAGCGTTGCGGCGCTCGATACGATCGTGCTCAAGTTCAGGCGCGACGGAGCGGAGGTCAAGGTTGTCGGCCTCAATCAGGCGAGCGAGACCATCGTCGACCGGCTCGCGGTCTATGACCGGCCGGACGCGGTTGCCGATCCCCTGAAGCACTGAGGAGCGTGCCATGTCGAGGGTTCTCGCCTGCATCGACGGGTCGGTCTACGCCGACAGTGTTGCGGACCACGCTGCCTGGGCGGCGGGGCGGCTGGGGCTGCCCGTCGAGCTCCTCCAGGTCCTCGGCCGGCGCGAGGCCGCTTCGTCGGACCGGTCGGGCCGTATCGTAGCCGGTGCCCGCCGCCGTCTGCTCGAGGAACTGGTGACGCTGGACGCCCAGCGCGCCAAGCTCGTGCAGCGCGAGGCGCGCCTGGGGCTGGAGGAAGCCAAGGCGCGCGTGGAAGGGGCCGGCTCGGCCGATGCCACCATCTCGCTGCGGAACGGCGACCTGCTGGAGACACTGGCCGAGCATGAACGCGATGCGGCGCTCGTGGTCGTCGGCAAGCGTGGCGAGGCTGCCGATTTCGCCACCCTGCATCTCGGCTCCAATCTCGAACGCATCGTGCGCGCGTCGCAGCGGCCCATCATCGTCACGTCGAGGGCGTTCCGGCCGATCTCGAAGGTGGTGATC
>JBCBHB010000073.1:0-8604 GCA_038526025.1 Pseudomonadota bacterium | reverse complement strand
GCTGCCCCGGTGACGGTCAAGAGCTTCATGGCCGAAGACGAGGGGCTCACGGCGCTCGGCGGGGCTGAGTACCTCGCGCAGCTGGCCAACGGCGTCGTCTCGCTCCGGGCCGCTGCCGACTATGCGGCGACCATCCGCGAGCTGGCGCTCCGCCGGCAGACGATCGATGTGGGCAACGCCCTCATTGAGGACGCGCGCACATACGATCCAGACCGGTCGCCCGAGATGATCGTCGAGGACGGCGCGGACAGGCTGACAGAGGTGCTCGGCCAGCTCACTGCCACGTCTCGGCCACCGACCGTGTCGCTCACGGCCGCTGCAACCTCGGCGGTCCGCCATATCGGCGCGGCGATGAAGGGCGGCCCACGGGCGAAAACCGCATGGCCTGCGCTGAACGAGGTGATCGGCGGTCTCATGGACGGCTCGCTCACCGTGATTGCCGGGCGGCCCTCCATGGGCAAGAGCGCCTTGGCGGTGAGCCTGGCGCGCCATCTGGCGGCCTCCGGGCAGCGCAGCATCTATGCGACCCTTGAGATGACGCCGGAGGAAGTGACCCTCCGCATGCTCTCTGAGCACCTCTACCTGAACCGCCGTCAGCAGATTGCCTTCCGCCGGATGCTTCAAGGCGCGGTCGGCCCAGAAGAGTTCCACAGCCTCATTGAGGCGCTGCGTGACGACGTGGGCGACGACCCGGTGCAGTTCGTCGATCAGCACGTCCGCAAGCTCCCACGGCTCCTGACGGAGATCACGAAGGCGGTCGGCAGCGCCCGCCGCCGCGGTGAGAGCATCGGGGCCGTGTTCGTCGACTACATCGGCCTGCTCCAGTCCGCCAATCCGCGCGCCTCGCGCTATGAGCTGATCACGGAGACGACCGCATCGCTCAAGGCCCTGGCGGGCGAGCTGAGGTGCCCTGTCGTGGCCCTCTCGCAGCTCAGCCGGCAGGTGGAGGCCCGTGAGGACAAGCGGCCCCTGCTGTCCGATCTCAGGGAGAGTGGTAGCGTCGAGCAGGACGCGGACAACGTGCTCTTCGTCTATCGGGAGCAATACTACCTCGAGCGCACAGAGCCGCCCGAGGACAGCCCGCAATGGGCCGAGTGGCAGGCCGCATTCGAGCGGTGCCAGGGCCTCATGTCGATCAACATCGCGAAGCAGCGCAACGGCCCCGTGGGCAGCGTCGATCTCCGCTATGAGCCCGGTTTCAACGCAATCTGGGATGCGGGGGTGCCGTCGTGAGCATCAGGTTGATGGCCGAGGCATGGGAGCGGCGCGACATCGAAGACGCGCCCGAGCTGCTGGTTCTCTTGGCTCTCGCGGACTTCGCCAATGATGATGGATGGTGCTGGCCGAGCATGGTTGCGCTTGGCCAGAAGGCCAGGATGAGTGATCGGCAGGCCCGCACATATGTCCGCCGGCTTGAGGCCAGAGGGCTCGTGCAGTGTCCGTCAACGAAGGGCGGGAAGGGGCGGAGCAACAAGTATCGCGTCTGCCTTGGCGTCGATACACGGAAGCCAGCTTCCGAGTTTGGTCAGCCAGAGGAACCGCAACCAAAGGCGGAAACCCGGAACACTACTTCCGCCTATGAGGCTGATAGCCGGAAGCCAGCTTCCGAGTTTAAAGGCGGAAACCCGGAAGTAGGCTTCCGTGATGAAAGGCGGAAAGGCGGAAGTACAGCGTCGCAAAGGCGGAAGCCCACTTCCGAGGAACCATCAGAACCGTCAAGAAAGAAGAGTGCTAGCGCACTCTCAGGCGTGCGCGCGACGACACCAGATGATTTCTCAGCCGACGTTTCCCGGCAGGTCGCCGCTGAATTCATCAATCATCGAAGAAATGTCAAAGCTCCGCTAAATCCGGCGGCAATGCGCCTGCTCAACTCGGAGCTTGAGCGGATCCGGGATGCCGGCATTTCGCCTGACCGCGCGCTCGAGCTTGCGATGTTCAAGGGCTGGCGCGGGCTGAAGCTCGATTGGGTGCGGCGCGAGTTGCCGAGGGACGGGCCGCAGCCCATCCCCGAGAACATCCGAAAGCTCCAGCAGGAGCACAGAGCCAGACAGGCCGAACGAAAGGCGAGGCAGTGACCCTTCACAACCGACCAGCGATGCGCCTCAAGGTGGGCGACCCGATGCCCTCGGAGCTGACCGCCCGCCAGCTCGACAACCGGCCGCCGCTAAACGAGGGCCAGTGGCACCTCACTCGGTGCTGGTCCGGCGCCGAGCGCCATGTGGCCGACTGGCTCACCGGCCTTGGCTTCGAGACATTCGTGCCCATGCGCATCGAGAAGAAGAACATCGCCAAGGGCCGGGGTGAGCCTGAGCGCGTAGAGGTCGAGCGACCTGCCATCCCCGGCTATGTGCCAGCACGCATGAGCCACGAGACGCTCTTCGCGATCCAGCTCTCCCCGACCCTTCGCCCCGCCTGGCGGTGGTCCCCCTACGCCTGGGAGAATACCCAGGGCGCTCAGCCCGTGATCATGCGAGACGCCGTGGTCGAGAGGCTTCGCCAGATGGACGAGGTCGGCGCCTTCAACGCTCCCGAGATCCAGCGGCCGCAGATCGAGCGAAACGATTGGGTGCGCATCCAGCTCCGCAATGCGAACGGCATCGTCGTCTACGAAGGGATTAGCGTCGTGATCGACATCGTCGGCGGTCGTCTCCGCGTTGGCCTCAAGCTCCTCGGCCGCGAGATGACCGTGCCGATCGAGGAGGTCGAGCTTGTCGAGAAGGCAGCGGCAGGAGCATAGGGATTTTCCTTGCGTCCTGATTCGTTCTCAGGCATCCATGCAGGGAATGTGGCGTGCGTCCGGCCCTGACTGACGCGCCGAAGTTCCCTACGGAACCGAAACCCGAAAGGGTCCGGGGAGGGAGCGGCAAGAAGAAGCGGAGCGTGACACCTCCGACGGCGGCCGAGATCATTGTGCCTTTTCGTCAGTGTCACCGCTCGCTGCCCAGATCAACGCCGCGACCCAGCCCAGAAACGTCCAGCCGAGAAATACGGTCAGCAGCCACACGCCTACACGGCGTTTCATCTTTCGGTGCTGCGCCCAGATCCCCGGCAGGAAGTAGATCGCAAGCATCACGAGTAGCAGGATGAACCCCAGAAACGGGTTGCCAGTTGCTTGTTCCATCAATCGATCCCCTCTCAATGGTCTGATGATCCAGATCGCCCGAACATAGGGATCAGACGCCGCTTCGGAAACCAGAGGCCAACGCGATGACTGATAGCCGGAAGCCTCGTTTCGATTGGGAGGCAATCGAGCGCGAGTACCGCGCAGGCCAGCTTTCCATCATGGAGATTGCCCGCCGGTTCGGGCTGACTGACGCAGCGATCCGGAAGCGGGCCAAGCGTGATGGCTGGACGCGGGACCTGGGTGATGATGTCCGCCGGCGCATCAAGGACAAGCGGGTCCGTGAGCCCGACCCCAATGCCGGGCGCGAGCTTGGTTCGGGTTCGGGGTCCGAACGCGCGACCGACGAAGACCTTGTGGAGCGTGCCGCTTCGCGTGGGTTCGAGGTCGAGCAGTCACACCGCAGGGACCTCACGCAGCTTCACGGCCTCAAGCGTCTCCTTGCGACGCGGCTCTCGCAGGTGCTGCACAACGAGCCTGTGGATGGTCCCTGTCTCGGCGACAAAGAGAGCCCGGGCGACCTGCTTGAGAAGCTCGCGCGCGTAAGCTCCCGGCTGATCCCGCTCGAGCGCCAGGCGTACAGCTTGGACGATCCGAACGCAGAAGGCGGCTTGGTCATCAATGTCGAAGGTGACGACGCCCGCCTTTAGGCTCACGGGGAAGCAGCGCGAGGCGAACAGGCTGCTTGGCGACGGGCAGCGGCATACGCTGCTCCGCGGGGGGTCAAGGTCGGGTAAGACGTACCTGGGGGTCCGGACCCTTGTGGTTCGGGCTTTAAAGGCGCCCCGGACCCGGCACGCGATCTTCCGGCTTCACGCGAACTCAGTGTGGCCCTCGATCGGCATGGACACGCTGCCGGCGGTGGTCGCAAACGAATGGCCAAAGCTCTGGCCGCTCATTGAGGCAAAGAAGCAGGACGGCTACTTCCTGCTGCCCAACGGCTCGGAGATTTGGCTGGGCGGGCTCGACGACAAGGCCCGCGTCGACAAGATCCTCGGCCGGGAATACGCAACGCTCTACTTCAACGAGTGCAGCCAGATCCCCTACGCCTCTGTGCTCGTGGGTCTGACGCGGCTGGCCCAGAAATCCGCGCTGACGCAGAAAGCGCTCTACGACCTCAACCCGACGACCACGGACCACTGGAGCAATCAGCTGTTCCATGAGCACCGCGATCCGATATCGCGGGCGCCGATCCCGAACCCGCAGGATCACGCGTCGATCCTGATGAACCCGCGGGACAACGAGGACAACCTCGACCCCGCTTACCTGGCCTCGCTTGAGGCGCTCCCGGAGAAGCAGCGCAAGCGGTTCCTCGACGGCGAGTACGTCGCGAACATCGACGGCGCGCTCTGGACGCTGGACGCGCTGGAGCGGTGCCGGGTGCATGAGGCGCCTGAGCGCCTTGACCGGGTTGTCGTCGCGGTCGACCCTTCTGGCGCGTCTGGCAAGGAAGACTACCGATCCGACGAGATCGGCATCGTGGTGGCGGGCCGGAGTGGGCGCCAGGGGTACGCCCTGGCCGACCGATCAATGAGGGGCTCACCGGCCCAATGGGCGCGAACAGCGATCAACGCCTATCACGAGTTCAGCGCTGACAGGATCGTCGCCGAGGTGAACTACGGCGGCGCCATGGTCGAGGCGGTGATCAAGGCGGAAGATCCTGACGTGCCGGTGAAGGTCGTCACGGCGTCGCGCGGCAAGGCCGTCCGGGCCGATCCGATTGCAACGCTCTATGACGGCGAAGAGCCGAGGGTTCATCACGTCGGTCGCTTCCCCGAGATGGAAGACCAGATGTGCAACTTTTCGACCGCTGGATACATGGGCAGTCGCTCGCCTGACAGGGCGGACGCACTGGTCTGGGCGATGACCGAGCTGATGCTGGGCAAGAAGAAGCTGGAGCACGAATTCTGGTGACCCGCACGTCCACGCCTCGCATCGTCAACGTCCGGCCGAAGATGGCCGCGCCGCCCGTGCGCACTGGCGCGCTGGCGCAGCTGATGGGAGGCTACAATCGGGCGTTGCCGCGGCGCGGGACGCGCGACACGCTGGCAGCATTTCGGCGCTCGCCGATCCTCCGCTCGATCGGGCACAAAATCGCCATGGCCGTCGCAAGCCAGCCGTGGTGGGTCGAGGTCGAGACAGGCGAGGGGCCGCAGCGGGTCGACAATCACCCGCTCGAGCGCTTCATCACCAGCGGCACGCCCATGCTCAACGGCATGCAGACGACCGTTCAGGAGGAGCTGAGCCTGCTTCTTGTGGGCGAGAGTTTCTCGGCGCTGGAGTTCAACCAGCTGCCCGAGCCATATGCCTTCCCGATCCGCCGATACGCGATGGCGTCGCATTGGGCGCACGAGGTGCCACAGACCGTCGACGGCATCTTCCGCTTCGTCCCCACCGGGCGACAGCCGTTCACCCTGGCGCGCAGCCAGGTGCTGTGGATGAAGGAAGTCGACCCGCTCGAGCCCTACGAGCGCGGCGCGGGTGCGGGCGCTGCCCTTAGCGACGAGCTTGAGACCGACGAGCGCGCGGCGCAGCATACCGCTTCGACGCTCGGCAACCGCGCGCTGCCCGAGTTCATCGTCTCCGGCGAGAGCCCGCGGGCGGACGAGGCTTTCGAGCCCATGGACAAGGAGACCGTCACCCGGCTGCAGGAGACGCTCGACAGCCGCTACGGCGGGCCGCGCAACAGGGGAAAGACGTTCGTGTCTCGCGCGCCTCTCCGCGTGCAGACGCTCACGCCGAGCTTTGCGGAGCTTGAGCTGACAAGGCTACGCGAGTTCGAGATCGACATGCTTCTCCACGGCTACGGCATGCCGCCGGAGCTGATCGGCCGGCTCAACAGCTCGAACCGTGCGACGATCGAAGCCGCGGAATATCTGTTCTCAAAGCACGTGGTGCTGCCGCGGTTGGTCATGCGGAAGTCGTCGCTCAACGACCAGATTGTTCCGATGTTCGGCGACAATGTCCGGCTTTGCTTCGAGAGCCCGGTCGAGGAGGACCGCGAGCACAAGGCAAAGGTTGTCAGCGAGAACGCTGATGCGTTCACGACCGACGAGCGCCGCGCCCTGGTCGGCGCCGACCCGCTGCCCGACGGCGCGGGCAAGCGCTTCGCCATGGACATGCGGCGCGACTACCGCGAGCACGTGCCGGTTCAGGTCGAGACGCGTTCCGCTCATGCGACGCGCCTCAAGATGGTGCGCAAGGCTGACGAGGACGACGTTGACGCGGTTGTCAGCGGCCTGCCCGATGATGCGTTCGTGCCAGCGCTCGTTCCCGAGATGGAGGGGGCCGGCGCGCAGTTTGGGGAGGACGCGCTCGGCGAGGTGGGATCGGAGATCACGTTCGACCTGATCGACGCGCGGGTGACCGACCTGATCGAAGCGCGCGCGGCCGAAAGCTCCCGGCTGATCGTCGGCACCACGCGCGACACGCTGCGCAGGACGCTCATGGAGGGCGTCGCACAGGGCGAGAGCACGCAGGCCCTTGTGGGGCGCATCCGCGAAACCCTGGGGCCGGGCACGACCGCATCCCGCGCGCGAATGATCAGCCGAACGGAGATCGTCTGGACAAGCAACACGGCCCGCGACGAGGCGTTCGTCGAGGCGGGCGTCACCGAGCGCGAGTGGCTGGCCACGGCGGACGGCAACGTGCGCGAGGGGCACGAGGAGCTGGACGGCACGGTCATCGCGATCGACGAGGAGTTCGATATCGACGGCGACCGGTCCCGCGTTCCTGGAGGCTTTTCGCTGCCGGAGAACAGCATCAACTGCCGGTGCACCGTGATCCCGCGCGTGCCGGAGGATCAGTCCCGAGACTGGCGCGTGGCGACGTGGAAGACGCTGGACAGCCAGCGCGCGCCGTTTGAGCGGCGGCTTGAGGCCGCAGTGCAGGACGTATTCGCCAGCCTGGCGCGCGACGCCGCCGCAATCATGGAGAGCAGGTCATGACCGCACAGCTTCCCGCGCAGTTTTCCGGATATAATGAGTCGTCGTACGTCATCGCGGGCGACAAGACGCTCGACAGCGACGCTCTCGGGCAGATGGGCGTGATCACGGCAACGGGCACGATCACCATCACGATCCCCGCGAACCTGGGCTGGAAGAAGTACCAGGTGGGGCTGCTCTTCAACGAGGGTGGCGCCACGGCGACGCTGGCGGGGGCGAGCGGCGTTACGCTCCGCGAGATCGGCAACAGCCTGACGGTCGGTGGTGAGGGCGCGTTCGTGCATCTGATGTATCTCGGCAACGAGCTTTATCAGGTGAGCGGCCAGATGGCGGCGGCGTGATCAGGGCCGCATGAAGCGCGCCAGGCCCTTGTGCGCCTGAGCGCGCAGTCGGTTCGCAACGAAGGCCCCCGGCCCGCGCAGGAACGCGCGGATCGCGATGAAGAGGCCCAGCACTCGGTAAAACCAGCGGATCATGCCCCGAGAGATAGGGCGCCGCGGGCAACAATACGAGGGACAGTCTATGCTTGATGTGATGCCGGGTGGCGCACCTGGGCGCAAGATCGGTGGTGCCGCGGTCCTAAAGGCCGTCGATCGGGAGGCGCGCACGATCGAGTTTGTGCTCTCCGACGAGACCGTCGACCGCGATGGCGACATCATTCGGGCCGCCGGATGGCAGCTCGAGTCGTTCCTCAAGAACGCGCCGCTGCTTGCGTTCCATGATCCCCGGCAGCCGATTGGCTCCTGGGAAGACGTGCGCGTCGAAGGCACGCGGCTGATCGGCCGGGCGAAGTTCGCCGCAGCCGGCACGGTGCCGCTGGCTGATCAGCTGTTCAGCCTCTACGCCGACGGCCACCTCAAGGCCGTGTCGGTGGGCTTCGAGATCATAGAAGCGATCCCGCTCATCGTGGACGATGTGCGCCGGGGCTTCGAGATCCTCAAAGCGGGTCTGCTCGAGGCGTCGCTCGTCACGATCCCGTCCAACCCGAACGCCCTGCAGCGCATGCAGTCGAAGATGGCGAAGGCGTACAAGGACGGCGACGAGGCGAACGCGGCGGCCCTGGCCCGGATCGTGAAGGCTGCAGACGAGGTGGCCGGCGACAGCGAAGGCGATGAGAAGGCGGACGACGGCGAGAAGGCGGAGAAGGCCGAAGCCGGCGACAGCTTCACCACGTCGAGCGAGGAAGGGCACAGCCATGAGTTCACGGTTGGGTCGGCGACGACCGAGCTGGCCGGCGATCCGCCCCACGTACACGCGCTGACGGACCCGGGCGGCGAGCAGCCGCTCGTGATCGAGGAGGCCGAGGGTCACACGCACACCGCGCCGGACGCGGCTTTCGTCACGCTCGAAGAGGACGAGGAGGCCGGGGCCGAGGCCGACGACGAGCGCGGCAAGGCGATGGAGACCGCGCAGCGGTTGTTTCGCGAGATCGGCGAGCGCCAGACCGAACTCGGCGACATCATGGCGCGGCTGGAGGGCAAGCAGCCCGGAGACGCCGCGGCGTCGAAATCGTCGCTCACCGCCTCCACCGCCGCGCCG
>JBCBHB010000072.1:0-8612 GCA_038526025.1 Pseudomonadota bacterium | reverse complement strand
TGGCGGAGTTCGCGCTGCCCGCGGCCCGAGGCGCCGGCCACCGGCCCGGTCCGCCAGAAGGTGAAGACGGCGAAAGGCCGCCGCCTCTCCTCGACCCGGTGGCTGGAGCGGCAGCTGAACGACCCCTATGTGCGCCGCGCCCAGGCGGAGGGGTTTCGCGGGCGCGCCGCCTACAAGCTGGCGGAGATCGACGACAAGCTGCGCTTCCTCGTGCCCGGCGCCCGGGTGGTGGATCTTGGCTGCGCGCCGGGCGGCTGGTGCCAGGTGGCCGTGGCGCGGGTGAACGCGGACGGCGCGCGAAAGGACAAGAAGCAGGGCTTCGTTCTCGGCGTCGACCTGCAAGAGGTGGAGCCCATTCCCGGCGTGACGCTCATGCAGCGCGACTTTCTGGACGAGGGCGCGGATGAGGCGGTGCGGGCGGCGCTGAACGGACCGGCGGATGCGGTGCTCTCGGACATGGCGGCGTCGGCATCGGGCCATCGGGCGACGGATCATCTCAAGATCATGGCGTTGGCCGAAGCGGCGGCTGAGTTTGCCTTCGACGTGCTGGAGGAGGGCGGCAGCTTCGTGGCCAAGGTGCTGCAGGGGGGCACGGAGGGCGCGCTCTTGGCGGCGCTGAAGCAGCGCTTCGTAAAGGTTGCCCATATCAAGCCGCCGGCGAGCCGGAAGGACTCCACCGAGATCTACGTGGTTGCCACGGGCTTCCGCGGCGCGGCGGCGGAGGAAGACGGCTAGGCTGCCGTTTCTCGCCTCGGTCTGACCGAAATGGGCGGCTTTCAGACGCTGCCCGCCCCGGCTGCGCCATGATCCTTTCGCCTAATGTATGAGTTGGGTGCCGAGTGTGCGGAGGTGGACGGCTCATGGCTTTCTTTAAGGTGGGAAGACGATCTCAATTTCTGGTCGCAGCGCTATGTGGTACAATGACTTTTGGTGCGCTGCCCGCTGCGGCGCTCGACTGCGGTTTCTTTGAGGAACAGGCGATCGAGCACGACTCATCGGGGCATCCCGCTATGATGCTCGAGGCGTGCAAGGCGCTGAGCGCTTACCGCGACCGGCTTATGGAAGAGAATGTGCGCTACGCCTTCGGGCCGCGGGCCGCAGCCAACCCGGAGAGCGTGGCGCGCCGCAGCGCGCCGCTCGATACGTTCCACGTGCTGCCGGAGTATCGCCTCTACCATCTCGCCCTGGAGACCGGGGTTCTGAAGGTGCTGAACAGCGGCGGCGAGGAGCCCGTGGGGGAGCGGCGCTCGAGCAAGGCGCATCAGCAACCGATGATCCGGCTGCGGCCGACCGAGCGGCTCCCGCGCGAGCCATAGGGCCACCGCGGGCGCTGCAGCCGCCTCATATCAACCTGTCCGGCAACACCGCTTGATTGGCGTCAACGTCAGGCGGTGCACGCTCTGTTCTACTGCCGCCACACCAAAAATGGGCAGATGGCGGGAGAAAGCCGGATGACGACCACAACGAAGGCCACCAAGAACACCATGGCTTCGGTCGCGGCGGGGATGCCGGACCTTGCGGCGATGACGCTCGGCAGCGAACGGGGCGTACAGGCCATGGCGGCGGCGCACAGCCACATGATCGGCCGGATGGCGCGGCTGAGCCGGGTCTATGCCGATTTCGTCGAACGTCGGCTGGAGCACGACCGCGAGACGCTGATGGCGCTGGCCGAGTGCCGCTCCCCGCAGGAGGCGGCGACGATCTGGGCCGGCTTCGCGTCGACGGCCGTGGCGCAGTACACCGAGACCTGCGGGACCTTCGCGAGCCTGGCTGCGGAGCAGGGCGAGGAAGCGCTCTCGGACATGCGGGAGGAGCTTGCGGCAGCGGTGCCGCCCGTTCAGGAAGGGGCCAGCCATGCTTGATGTGGACACCGCACAGAGCACCGGCGTGGCGAGCCGCTACCGCTCGGTGGTGAGCTTCGCGGACACGGATCCCGGCTCGGACGGGCGGGTGGCCGCGGCCATGGCGGTTGCGGCTGCCGAGGATGCGCATCTTACGGTGCTGGCGCTGCGTTACCAGCCGGATGTGGCAAGCTACCCGTTCGGCGACGCGGGTGTGGGCGTGATTGCGAAGTTCTTCGAGGAGAACCAGCGCGAGGCGGAGCGGGCCGCGGCGGCGGCGGAGGCTTCCATCGCGGCGGCGGGTGTGCGGGGCGAAGCGCTGCCTTGCGTGACAGTTTTCAGCAATGTCGAGCACCACGTGAACGCCGTGGCACGCTTTGCCGATCTTGCGGTGATGAACCCGCCCTACGGGGCCCAGACGCCGCGGACGACGGCGGACCTGCTGGAGGCGGTGCTCTACGAGTGCGATATCCCGGCGCTGATCATGCCCGAGGGTGCGCCGGCGCCGGACATGTCCCGCGTACTGATCGGCTGGGACGGGAGCCGGCAGGCGCTGCGCGCTGTGCGGGGGGCGATGCCGTATCTCCGTCGCGCGGGGCTGGTGGAGATCTGCATGGTGGATCCGCTGGCCGAACGGCCGGGCGAGCGGCTTGCCGTGATGCTGTCGCGCCATGGGGTGAAGGCGGAGATCACGGTGCTGGCCCGGCCTATCGGCTCGGTCTCGCAGGAGATCATGCGCCATGCGCGCGAGACCGGGGCGGGCCTGGTGGTGATGGGCGCCTACGGGCACTCGCGCTTCCGCGAGAGCGTGCTGGGCGGGGTGACGCGCGATACGTTGGAGGCCGTGCCGCTGCCGCTCCTCGTCGCCCATTGAGGGCCGCGTCGCTCAGGCCCCGCTGCGGGCGTGGGCGATGAAGCCGAGGAGGTTGAGGAGGAGCTGGGCTGCGAGGATCTGCGTGCTGCCCGAGGGATCGTAGTCCGGCGCCACCTCCACGAGGTCGATACCCGCGACCGCGTGGCGGCGCGCCAGCGCCTGCAGGAGCTCCAGCACCTCGTAGTAGAGAAACCCGCCATGGCTGGGTGTGCCGGTGCCCGCGGCGATGGAGGGGCAGAAGGCGTCGATATCGATGGTGAGATAGAGCCGAGCGCCTTCCGGCACGCGTGCGGCGAGGGCGGCGGGCCCCAGCGCGCGCGCCTGGCGGACGGACAGGATGTCCGAGCCCCGCGCGCGGGCGTCCTCGTACCCCTCGCGCGCGGTGGAGCTCACATTGCGGATGCCGATCTGGGTGAGCCCGCTCACATAGTCCCGCTCCGCCGCGCGGCGCATGGGGTTGCCATGGCCGAAGCGGACGCCGTGGCGTTCGTCCACGAAGTCGAGATGCGCGTCGATCTGGACGATGTGGAGAGGGCCGTTGGTGCGGGCCTCGGCGTCGAAGGCGGCGATGGCGGGAATGTTGACCGAATGGTCCCCGCCGATGACCACGGGCGTGGCGCCGCCCGCGAGGGCCGCGCGGACGCCGGCCTCGATATTGGCGTGGGAGCGGATCGTGTCGGTATGGACGATGTCCGCGTCGCCCATGTCGACGATGCGCACCGTGTCGCCCAGATAGGTCACGTCGTCCTCATGGTCGTAGGCGCCGGCATGGCCGAAGGAGAAGAGGGTGGAGGCTTCGCGCACCGCGCGGGGGCCGAAGCGGGCGCCGGCGCGCCACTGGGTGCCCGCGTCGAACGGGGCGCCGAGGATCGCGAAGTCCGCATCGATCGACGACCAGTCCGCCACATAGGGCTTCCGCGCGAAGGTGCAGATGCCGGTGAAGGGCAGGTCGAGCCGCCCGGTTTCGTAGCCATGGGCCATAGCAGTCTCCTCGTCGCGCCCGGGCATGCGATGGCGTCGGCGCGCAATGGTCAAGCCCCGGACCGCGTACCGCTTGCCCTGTGCTCCGGCGGCTCAGTCCCCTGGGCAGGGGGCAAGGTCGTTCGGCCAGATCTCGGCGGGCGAGACGCGGCGGGGCGCGCCCTGATAGGTGGTGCCGTTCAGAACGGCGCGGCCGGTGAGCAGGTTCACGTCGCAGGCCGTTGTGGCCGCCGGGTCGAGCGTGTCGTAGCTCTCCCATGTGTAGCCCGCCAGGACGAAGGCGCCCTCCCGCCAGGCGATGACATGGACCTCGCGCCACCGGTTGCGCCCGATGCTCGCGTTCTCCGCATGGACGAGGAGGCTGCCGCGTTCGCTGACCTCGAGCCAGGGGATGGTGCCGAACATCCGGCCGGACCAGGCGATGCCCACGGCCTGGAGCGCAGGCGTGAAGCCGGGGCCGCCGGGCTCGCCGGTGTAGACAAGGAGGGTGGCGGTGCCGTCATGCTGGTCGTCGACCAGCATCGCGCGGTCGGCCGTGCCGTCCCCGTTCAGATCGTCGGAGAGCGCTGCGATCACGTCCTCCGCCCGGATCGCTAGCGGGAACGCACCGTCGTCGGCAGCGGTGGCGAGGGGCCCGAGGCAGGCGGCGAAACCCGCCGCCAGCGCGAGGAGCCTTGCAATTGACGCCGTGGCGACCATGTGACCCGTCCCTTCCCAAGCCCGGCGGGGCGTGACATGAGAGCGCCCCAGGAGAAGCGGCGCCGGCGGGGGTTTGGCCCGCGGGTGGCCCGCTCCCGCCGACGACAGGAGACGAGCCATGGAGATTCGGGAAGCCCTCACCTTCGATGACGTGCTGCTGGTGCCGGGCGCCTCGGAGGTCATCCCCGCGCAGGCGGACCTGCGCACCCGAGTAACCAAGAGCATCGAGCTCAACATTCCGTTGCTCTCCTCGGCGATGGATACGGTGACCGAGCAGCAGATGGCCATCGCCATGGCGCAGGCCGGGGGCATGGGCGTGATCCACCGCAACCTCACCAACGAGGAGCAGGCCGCGCAGGTGCGCGCCGTGAAGCGGTTCGAGAGCGGGATCGTCTATGAGCCGGTGACGCTTTCGCCCGACCAGACGCTGGCGGATGCGCTGGCCTATCAGGAGCGGTACCGGATCACGGGCTTCCCGGTGGTGGCGGCGGGCGGGAAGCTGGTGGGTATCCTCACGAACCGCGACATTCGCTTTGCCGATGATCCGGCGACGCCGGTCTCCGCGCTGATGACGAGCGAGAGCCTTGCCACCGTGCGCGAGCCCGTGGATCTCGACGAAGCGAAGCGGCTTCTGCAGTCCCGCCGCATCGAGAAGCTGCTGGTGGTGGATGCGGAGGGGCGCTGCACCGGGCTTCTCACGGTGAAGGACATCCAGAAGGCCGTGCTCAACCCGCTGGCCTGCAAGGACGAGATGGGCCGGCTGCGCGTGGCGGCGGCCTCGACGGTGGGCGATGCGGGCTTCGCGCGGTCGGAAGCGCTGATCGATGCGGGCGTGGACCTCATCGTGATCGACACGGCGCACGGGCATTCGGCCTCGGTGGCCGAGGCGGTGGAGCGGGTGAAGAAGCTTTCGAACGCCGTGCAGGTGGTGGCCGGCAACGTGGCGACCGCCGAGGGCACGCGGGCGCTGATCGGCGCAGGGGCGGATGCGGTGAAGGTGGGCATCGGCCCGGGCTCCATCTGCACCACGCGCGTGGTGGCGGGCGTGGGCGTGCCGCAGCTCACCGCCGTGATCGATTGCGCCGAAGCGGCGGCCGAGAGCGGGACGCCGGTGATCGCGGATGGCGGCATCAAGTTCTCGGGCGATCTCGCGAAAGCCGTCGCTGCCGGCGCCCATTGCGCGATGATCGGCTCGATGCTGGCCGGGACGGACGAGGCGCCGGGCGAGGTGTTTCTCTACCAGGGCCGGAGCTACAAGGCCTATCGCGGCATGGGCAGCGTAGGGGCCATGGCCCGCGGCTCGGCCGACCGGTACTTCCAGAAGGAGATCCAGGACACCCAGAAGCTGGTGCCCGAGGGGATCGAGGGCCAGGTGCCGTACAAGGGCCCGACGGGCGCGGTGCTCCACCAGCTCACGGGCGGCCTGCGCGCGGCGATGGGCTATACGGGCAACCGCACGGTGGAGGCGATGCACGGCAACTGCCGCTTCGTGCGCATCACCGGCGCGGGGCTCAAGGAGAGCCATGTCCACGACGTGATGATCACCCGCGAGAGCCCGAACTACCGCACCGACTGAGCAGGGGGCTGGTGCGCGCCGCCTACCGGCGCTTGCGGGTGACGAGGAAGAACACCGAGACGATCAGGATGGAGATCGCGAGGAGGACGGTTGAGATCGCGTTGATCTCCGGCGTCACCACGCGGCGGAGCTGGCCCAGCATGTAGGTGGGCAGCGTGTCCTGCCCGGCGGATTTGACGAATTCGGTGATCACCACGGTGTCGAGGCTGATGACGAAGGCGAGCATCGCGCCGGCGATGATGCCGGGCGCCATGAGCGGCAGGGTCACGCGCCTGAAGGTTTGCCAGGGCGTAGCGTAAAGGTCGGCCGCCGCCATCTCGAGCGCCTTGTCCATCCCCTCCAGCCGCGCGCGGATGGGCAGGTAGGCGAAGGGGATGCAGAAGGCCGTATGCGCGGCGATGAGGTAGAAGAGGCCGTGATAGCCCGTCGCCTCCTTCACGATGGCGAAGACGATCAGCAGCGCCACGCCCGTCACGATCTCCGGCACCATCAGCGGCTGGTTGATGAGGGCATAGACGGCGGTGCGCCCCCGAAAACGCGGCGTGCGCGTGGTGCCGAGGGCGGCGAGGGTGGCCAGGATCGTGCCGAGGAGGGCTGCCCAGAAGGCGACCACGAGGGAGCGGATGGCGGCTTCCTGCACCTTCTCGTTCTCCCATGCCGCCACATACCAGCGGAAGCTGAACCCCTCCCAGAGTGCGAGGTTGGAGCCTGCGTTGAAGGAGTAGAGCACCAGCGTGACGATGGGCGCGTAGAGCAGGATGAAGCAGATGATCGCGACGGTGGCGAAGCCGCGCTGCCTTTTGGGCGAGAACTCAGCCATCCTTCGCCCCCTTCTGGGCTGCGCGCACGTAGAATACGAGCGCGATCATCACGATGGCGAGCAGCGTGATGGAGAGGGCGGCGCCGAGCGGCCAGTTGCGGCCCTGGCCGAACTGCAGCTCGATGAGGTTGCCGAGCATCATGTTCTTGCCGCCGCCGAGGACGCGCGGGGTGACATAGGCGCCGAGGCTGGGGATGAAGACGAGGATGCTGCCGGCGACGATGCCCGGGCTGACGAGCGGCAGGATCACGCGGCGAAGGACCTGCAGTCGGCTGGCGTAGAGGTCGTAGGCGGCCTCCACCAGCCGGAAGTCCAGCTTCTCGATGGAGGCGTAGAGCGGCAGGACCATGAGCGGGAAGTAGACATAGGCCATGCCGAGCGCGAGGGCGAAGTCGGTGTAGAGCATCTGGATCGGCTCCTCGACCACGCCGAGCGCCATGAGACCCGAGTTCACCACGCCCTGCGCGCGGATCCATTCGAGGATGGCGAAGGTGCGGATGAGAAGGTTCGTCCAGAAAGGGATGGTGATGAGGAAGAGCCAGAGATTGCGGTTCTGGGGCGCGCGTGTGGCGACGAAATAGGCGGTGGGGAAGCCAAGCGCGAGGCAGAGCGCGGTGGTGATGAGCGAGAGACGCACGGAGCGCCAGAAGATGGTGAGATGCGCGTCCTGCAGCTGTAGCGTCTCGTCGAAGATGTCCCGCGTGAGGAGGACGCTGAACCAGCCATCGGTCGAGAACGCCCATTCGACGCCGCCATAGGCCCCTGCCTCGAGGAACGAGTAGAGGACCACGACGAGGAGGGGGCCGGCGGCGAAGAGGGTGAGCCAGATGACAGCGGGCAGGTTGAGGAGCCATCGGCGCCGGGCTGCCTCGCGCTCGATGTTGCGCGCTTCTGGGCGCGCTTCTGGGCGCGCTTCGGGGGGCGCTGCGGTCTCGGGGCGGTCGAGCTCGGTTGTCGCCATCAGTCCGCCAGCACCTGCACGGCTCCCGGCGCGAGGCGCAGTCCGACAGTCGCCCCCTCGGCCATGAGCTGGCCGTCGGGCTCTGCGTTCTGGACGCGGGCGGTGAAGCCGGTGCCGTCGGCCAGGCGGCAATGGCAGAGCGTGTCGGTGCCGAAGAAGGTGAGGCTTTCGAGCGTGGCGGAGATGTCGCCATCGCCCCCGGCCACCAGGCGTGCATGCTCGGGCCGGATGGCGGCAGTGACCTGGCCCTGGGCGTTGATGCCGGGGGGCACGCTGGCCGAGACCTCGCCGCCGCAGGCGAGGCTGAGACGGGCGCTGCCGTCGCTTGCCGAGAGCACCTTACCGGCGAGGAAGTTCGTGTCCCCGATGAAGTCCGCCACGAAGCGTTCGCGCGGGTGGTGGTAGATCTCGCGGGGCGGGCCGACCTGCAGGATGCGCCCCTCGTTCATGACGGCCAGGCGATCCGACATGGTGAGCGCCTCTTCCTGGTCGTGCGTGACGAAGACGAAGGTGATGCCGGTCTCGCTCTGGAGGCGCTTCAGTTCGGACTGCATCTCCTTGCGGAGCTTGTAGTCGAGCGCCGAGAGCGGCTCGTCGAGGAGTAGCACCTTGGGGTGGGGGGCGAGGGCGCGGGCGAGGGCGACGCGCTGCTGCTGGCCGCCGGAGATCTGGTCGGTCCGCCGGCCCGCGAGGTGTTCCATGCGCACGAGGGCCAGCATCTCGCGCACGGTCTCGCGCACTTCGGCCTTCGGCTTCTTCAGCATCTCGAGCCCGAAGCCGATGTTCTGGGCCACGGTCATGTGCGGGAAGAGGGCGTAGGACTGGAAGACGGTGTTCACGGGCCGGTGGTTCGGCGCGAG
>JBCBHB010000071.1:0-8627 GCA_038526025.1 Pseudomonadota bacterium | reverse complement strand
AGGCCGAAGACGAAGAGCAGCGGCGCAAACATGATGCCGTAGACCACCGGCGGGGTGTAGAGCGTGATCAGGAGACCAACCGGCAGGAGCGTGTTCGTGCCCTCGAGCGTGCCCGCGCGGGCGGCGTCGTTGAGCGCCTTGAGGTCCATGCCGAAGAAGTACGCGACGAAGCCGGTGATGACCATCGCGCCGCCCATGAGGGCGTAGACCTTGTTCATATGGGCGCGCAGGCCGGCATCGAGTTCGGCTGCGCGTTGGCCGGCAACCTGACCCGGCGCGTAGTTCGGATTAGCCATGCTGAGTGATCCCTCTCATAGAGCACGGTTGATTTATGACCGGAACGGTCGGGTTTGTGCAGAATATCGGCGCATGCGGCCCCGCGTTCAAGCACGCTGCGACCGGACGGAACAGTTTTCTCACACTATCGACGGCCAATGAGCCGCGGCCGCCCGCCTGATGGAAGCGAACGTCACTTTCGTCGGCCATCAGCCCTCCTGCATTCGCAATACGCCGGCAGGGCGCAGGCGCAGCGGCCGGGCCGCGAAGCCGAGGCCGGCGAGGAGGTTGAGAAGCGCACCGCCCGCCACGATGACAAGCGCGGCGCCTGGCGCCAGGACGAAGGCGTCGCCCTGCAGCACAAAGCGTGTCACAGCCCAGGCCGCCGCGCTGCCCCAGGCAAGCGCCACAAGCCCCGCCGCGGCGCCAAGAAGCCCTGCCCGGAGCGCGAAACTTGCCAGGATCGCCCGGCGTTCCGCTCCCAGAACCTTGAGCACGGCCGCCTCGCGCACCTGGCGCTCGGCAGAGGCACCGGCCGCGCCGACGAGCACGGCAAGCCCCGTCAGCAACACGGCGAGTGCCCCCCACCGCGTGGCCGCACCGAGCTGCTCGAGCGCGCCCGACACCCGCTCGATCTGCTCGCGCACGCGCACGGCGGTAACGTTCAGATGCTCGCGGCCCAGCATCCGCAGCACCGGCGCCTCGGCCTCGGGCTCGGCATAGACCGTGGCGATATGCGTGTGCGGTGCGCCGGCCAGCGCGCCAGGCGAAAGCACCATGATGAAGTTGATGCCCAGACCCTGCCAGTCGACCACGCGCAGGTTCGCCACCTCCGCCGTGATGGGCCGGCCGAGAATGCTGACGGTGATCTCGTCCCCCGGGGCGAGGCCAAGCTGCCGCCCCTCCTCGTCGATGAAGCTGACGAGCGGCGGGCCGCTGTAGTCCTCCGGCCACCACGCGCCGGCCGTCAGCTCCGCCCCCTCAGGCGGATCGACAGCGTAGGTGACGCCCCGGTCCCCGCGCAGCACCCAGGCCGCCTCCGGATCAATCTCGGCCTCCTTCGCCGGCACGCCCTTCAGGTGCGTGATCACGCCACGGAGCATCGGTGCGGTATCCGTGCGTTCGACGCCCTCGATCGCCGCAAGGCTCTCGCGTACCGGGTCGAGCTGATCAGGCTGGATATCGACGAGAAAGAAGGCCGGCGCGCCGGCGGGCAGCTGCGTCTTGATCAGACGCTGCATATTCGCGTCGATCTGCCCGATGGCCGCGAGCACGCCAAGGCCGAGACCGAGCGCCATCACCACATCGACCGTGCCGCCGCCAGGCGCGCCGATGGCGCCGAGGGCGAGGCGCAGGACCGGACGGCGACGGCCGAGCGGCCCGCGGGCGAGCCGCGCGGCCCCCCGCTCCACCACGAACCCCACGAGCCGCAGGAGCGCCAGCGCGGCGCCGATGCCGACGATCACGTAGAACGCGATCTTCGGCGCACCGGAGAGCGCAGCCACCAGGGCGCCGAAGCCGATGGTTGCCCCCGCGAGTACGGCCAGCATGCTCGGCCGCGGCAGGCCTCTCTGGCCCTCGCCACGGAAGAGCGCTGCCGGCCGCACCTCGCGCAGCCACGAAAGAGGCCAAAGTGCGAAGAGTGCCGCAGTCAGAAACCCGTAGAGCGCCGCAATGAACAGCGCGCCGGGATAGATCCCGAAACGCGCCGGCACGGGCAGCCGCTCCGCGATCCACGGCCCGGCCAGCGCCACCCCGCCGCCGCCGACAAGCACGCCGATGGCAACGCCGAGCGCTGCGATCAGACCGACCTGGAAGAGATAGGCTGCGAACACTGTGCCCGCTGGCGTGCCGAGGGTACGCAGCGCCGCGATGGTCGGCACCTTGCGGTTCAGGTAGCCCCGCACCGCAGCGCCCACACCCACGCCGCCCACAATGAGCGCCGCAAGGCCGACGAGGACGAGAAAGGCGCCGAGCCGGTCCACGAAGCGCTGAACCCCGGGCGCTGCGTTCGCCCGGTCCCGCCAGCGACCGCCAGCATCGGGGAACTCATCGGCGAAGCCGGCCTCGAGCCGGTCGAGATCCGCCTCGGGGCCCGTGCGCAGCCGATAGAGGCTTTCATAGAGCGTACCCGGCCCGAGAAGACCTACGCCTTCCAGCCCCTCGGTGGAGACGATCACGCGTGGCCCCAGCGCCATGCCACCAGCCGCACCATCGGGCTCCTGGGTGAGGCGCGCGCGATACTCGAAGATCCCGGCGCCAAGGCGCACTTCATCGCCCGGCTCGAGCCCGAGCCGATCCACCAGCACGCTTTCGGCGGCAAGGCCCCAGCGCCCCTCACGCTCCTCGATCGCGGCGTTGAGATCCGGCTCACCGGTCACCAGCGCGTCACCGTAGAGCGGGTAGGCGTCGTCGACGCCCTTCACCTGGGCGAGGGCACGCTCCACCTCAGCGCCGGTGGTGCCCACCATGGAACGCAGGTCGACAACCTCGGAGACATCGCCCGCGGCCGCCATCCAGGCCCGTTCGTCCTCGGTCGCCCGCCGGTAGGTGAGCGTGATTGAGGCATCGCCGCCCAGAATGGCCCGCCCTTCGGCCGCAAGCCCTGCCTGGATGGCGGCCGTTATCGACCCGACGGCGGCAATGCCCGCCACGCCGAGGGCGAGGCAGACGAGGAAGATGCGGAAGCCTGCAAGGCCGCCCCGCAGCTCGCGCAGGGCCACGCGCCAGGCAAAGCCAAGCATCGCGCCCTCGGCGCGCGCGGTCATTCCGCCGCCTCGGCGTGGCCCCGTTCGTCTCCCACCACGCGTCCATCCGCCATGCTCAGCACGCGGCCGCAGCGCTCGGCCAGGGCAGGTGCGTGGGTGACCATGACCATCGTGGCGCCCTGCTCCGCGGAGAGGCCGAACAGCAGCTCGATCACCGCCTCGCCCGTCTTGCCGTCGAGATTACCGGTGGGCTCATCCGCCAGCAGAAGCTGCGGCGCCGGCGCCAAGGCCCGGGCCAGCGCCACACGCTGCTGTTCGCCGCCGGAAAGCTGCGCGGGGTAGTGCCCTTCGCGATGCCCGAGCCCGACATCGCCCAGCAGCGCCGCCGCCCGATCGAACGCATCCGCACGGCCCGCGAGCTCCAGCGGGGTGGCCACGTTCTCGATCGCGGTCATCGTCGGGATGAGGTGGAAGGACTGGAAGACAACGCCCATCCGGTCGCGCCGCAGTCGGGCCAGCGCATCTTCGTCAAGCGCCGTCAGCTCCTCGCCCAGAACCCGGACCTCGCCGGCCGTCGCCCGCTCGAGACCACCGAGCAGCATCAGCAGCGACGACTTGCCGGAACCGGACGGCCCGACGATGCCGAGCCGCTCGCCCGCCTCTACCGAAAGGTCGATCCCGCGCAAGATCTCGACATCGCCCGCGGGGCTTGCCAAGGTCAGCCCAACGCCGGTGAGGGAAATTAGGGTGTCCGTCATGCGTGCCGCCAATCCGATCGCACGGTCCTGCCGCGCCCATGCGGCATATGGGTCCGCCCGTCGAAGCCTCAACCGCCGCGGGCTCCTTGCCCTTGGGGTAGGACTGATGGTCGCGCAGGGGCTGCCCCTCTCGGCGGCGGAGCCCGTGCGCATCGTCGCGATCGGGGACAGCCTGACCGCGGGCTACGGGCTCGAGCAGGGCACGGGCTTTGTCCCGCAGCTCGATGCATGGCTCGACGCCAACGGCGCCCCCGAGGCCGAAGTCATCAATATGGGGGTTTCGGGCGACACCACAGCAGGCGGCAAGGCCCGGCTCGACTGGGCGCTGGCTGATGGCGCAGATGCGGTGATGATCGCGCTCGGCGCAAACGACCTGCTGCGCGGGGTCCAGCCTGCCGAAAGCCGCGCCAACCTCAAAGCCATGCTCGAGGCGCTCGCAGCGCGCGGCCTGCCGGTCCTGCTCGCGGGCATCGGCGCACCGAACAACTATGGCCCCGAGTACAAGGCGGCGTTCGACCGAATCTATCCCGAACTTTCCGAAGAGTACGGCGCCATCCTTCACCCCTCCTTCCTCGCCGGGCTGTCGGGCGAGCCGGATCTCTTTCAGTCCGACGGGCTCCATCCCAACGAGAAGGGCGTGGGCCTCATGGTCGAAGCCATCGGCCCGCGCGTGCTGGAGCTGATCGAGCGCGCGAAGGGGGCCACATGATCCGTTGCTTCGTCGCCCTCGCGATCCCGGACCAGATCTGCTGGCGGCTCGAAGGAGCGCAGGCCGGCATGCCTTGCGGGCGCCCCGTACCGCCGGAGAACTTCCACCTGACACTATCCTTCCTCGGCGAGCACCCGGGGCCGCTCGTGGAGGATGTGCACTATGCCCTCGGTGGCATCCGCGCGCCGGCCTTCAGCGTCGAGGTCTCGGGCGTGGGCATGTTCGGCGGCGGCAAACCAACGGCTCTCTACGCGCGCATCGCGCCAGAGCCGGGGCTGCTGCATCTGCGGGAGAAGGTGCTGCAGGCTGCGCGCTCGGCGGGCCTGCGCCTGCAAGCGGAGCGTTTCGTGCCGCACATCACGCTCGCGCGCTTCGGCAGCGGTCTGAGGGGGGAGGATGCGGAGAAGATGCATGCCTTCGTCGCCACCCGCATGGCCCTCTCCGCCGGGCCGTTCGACGTGGATGAGTTTGCGCTCTACCGGTCCCGTCTCGGGAAGGTCGCGAGCTACGAAGCACTCGCGACCTACCCGCTCGAGACCGGCGGTGTCAGCGCCGCGCTCAGCGCCGGCTGGTGACGTCCCAGAACGGGCGCGCTGCCTCGCGGTTCTGCGCATCGGTATCCACGCCGATATCGGCGAGCATGTGCGGATCCAGAGCAGCCAGCCGACGGCGCTCGCGCATCACCTGGATCCACCGGGTGAGCGGCACCGCGCCGATCATCTCGGCGAGGGTCGGGAGGCTCTTGTGCGACGCGGTGTAGGTCATGCTCTTCATGGCCAGCTCCATCTCAAGATTTGATGCCGAGGCTTGCGGCCTTCAGCGATGCTGATAACCTGGGGGCAGAGGCGGCATAAGTGAAATGAATGTTTTTGCCGTAAACCATCACAGGAGGCGATGGTGATCCGTAATCTCGACCTCACGGCCCTGCGCTCGCTCGTCATGGTCGTCGACACCGGCGGCGTGACGCGCGCGGCCCAGCAGCTCAACCTCACGCAGTCGGCTGTCTCGATGCAGCTGAAGCGGCTGGAGGAAGCGCTGAACCAACCGCTGGTCGACCGCTCCGGCCGCAGCCTTGGCCTCACCCCCCAGGGCGAGCAGATGGTGAGCTATGCCCGCCGCCTCCTCGCCCTGAATGACGAGGCATTGGCGCGGGTCACATCGAAGGACTACGCGGGCGAGATCACCTTCGGCGTGCCGACGGACATCGTCTATCCGCACATTCCCAGCATTCTGAAGCGCTTCGACCAGGCGTTTCCGCGCATGAAGCTCACGCTCCTCTCGTCGAACACCCGGCGGCTCAAGGAGCAGCTGGACGCGGGCGAAGCCGATCTTATCCTCACGACGGAAGAGGGCCCTGAGCCGGGCTGCGAGACCCTCAGCACCCAGCGGCTTGTCTGGGTCGGCGCGCCGGGCGGCAACGCGGGGCGCCAGCGTCCGCTCCGCATGGCCTTCGAGAAGTCCTGCATCTTCCGCCCCTGGGCGCAGCGCGCACTCGATGCCGCGGGCATCCCCTGGGAGATGGCGGTCGACACGCATTCGACACGCACCGTCGAGGCGTCGCTCTCGGCCGATCTTGCCGTGCACGCGATGATCGAGAGCTCCGCCGGCCCGCACCTCGCCCCGGTGGACCCGGCATGTGGCCTGCCGGCACTGCCGCAGACATCGATCAACATGTACACGCGCCGCGTTGCCGGCCTGCCGCCGCTCAACGCGCTGGCGGACATAGTGCGCGAGGCCTACGGCAGACCCATGCAGGCAGGGGAGAACGCCGCGACCGAAGCCGCCTGAGCGCGAAGCTCAGGCGCAGCGGAGCACAACCTTGCCCGTCGCCTCCCGGTTCCGGAGGAGCGCGAGCGCCTCATTGGCCTGCTCGAGCTCCAGCACGTTGCTCACATGCGGCCGGATCCGGCCCTGTACGTACCACTCGGTGAGCCGCCGGAAGCTTTCGGCCAGCACGTCGGAGCGGAACCTGTAATAGGCGCCCCAGTAGAAGCCGATCACATCGAGGTTCTTCACAAGAAGAATATTGGCCGGGACCTGGGGAACATCGCCGCTGGCGAAGCCGATGGGCAGGAGACGGCCCTCCGGGTTCGTGGCCCGCAACGCAGCCTTCCACTGATCGCCGCCCACCGGATCGTACACCACGTCTGCGCCGCCGAGCGCGAGCACGCGCTCACGCAAGTCTTCCGTTTCGGTGTCGATGAGATGGTGCGCCCCCTTCTGGCGGGCCTTCTCGAGCCGTGACGCGCCCCGCGCAGCCGCGATCACCTCAGCCCCCATCAGCGCGCCGATCTCGACCGCCGTGAGCCCGACACCACCCGCCGCGCCAAGCACCAGCAACCGCTCGCCGACGCGCAGCCGCGCACGGTGGGCAAGCGCCACCTCGCTGGTACCATAGGCGACCTGCAGCGCCGCAGCGTCCTCATCCGTCATCCCGGGTGGGAGCGTCACGCAGGTGCCGGCAGGCACGATGGCGTACTCGGCAAACCCGCCAGACCCAGGCAACCCTGCCACGCGTACGCCCAGCTTCAGGCCCTGCACGCCGGGGCCCACGGCATCGATTGCGCCGGCAACTTCCAAACCCGGCGCGAAGGGGAGCGCTGGCTTCTCCTGGTACTTGCCTTCCACCATGAGCGTATCGGCGAAGTTCACCCCAACCGTGGCAACGCGCAGCCGCACCTCCCCAGGCCCCGGCGAGGGAAGTTCCACCTCATCGGGCACCAGGGCGCCACCGATTTCATGCAAACGCATCGCCTTCATCACGCCCCACTCCCTGAAATAAAATTACGCATGGTCTACAATGCCCCCGCCGGGGCCGAAAGATACCTTGCCGCCAAATGCGCCAAGATCCATCGTCGGATTGACGATTTTTTGGTGTGAGCGGAGCCCGAACACATGCTGGCAGGCGCGTCCGAGACAAGCACGATCTTCGACAGCGCCGAGCTCGTGCGGTGTCCGCCCTATCGGTGGCGCCACCTCCAACGCTCCGCCTCGACCGAGCGGCTCCTGCTGGCAGACCCAGAGATCCCGGAAGAGCTCGCCTGGGCGCTGCTCGAGCGCGACACACTTCCCCGCGCGATCCATTCCGGCAAGGCCATCGGCCTCTTCCTCCGCGGCATCAACGAAGCGCGCGGGGCGGAACCCGAAGACATGATCTCGCTGCGACTATGCATCCTGCCCACACGGATCGTCTCGCTCGAACTGCGTCGCCTGCCCGTGATCGACCGCCTGATCGCCGAGTTTCGCAACGGCCGGGCGCCGGAGACGATTGACGCCTTCGTCGTCCAGGTCGTCGAGACGCTGCGTGAGGCGATGGAGCATGAGCTCGATCTGCTGGAGGCCGATATCTACACGCTCGAGCTCGACTCAGCAGGCCGGGCGGGAGAGCTACTCGTGCAGGATCGGGCGCGGCTCGCGGATACGCGGCAGGATGCCATCATCATCCATCGCTTCGTCGCGCCGCAATCGGATGCCATCGAGCGCTTGATCACGCTCGCGCCGCCCTGGCTGGAGGATCATGCCACGCTGCGTGAGGAAGCTACCGCCTTCCGCCGCATCGCAGCCGACCTCGATAGCGTCCGCGCTCGCGGCGCGATCGTGGCGGAAGAACTTCGAGCGGCCCAGGCGGAGCGTCAGAACCGTTCCTTCCTGCTGCTGACCGCCATATCGGTCGTGTTCCTGCCGCTGACGTTCCTGACCGGTCTTCTCGGCGTGAACCTCCACGGGATTCCCTACGCGACGGACACGTTCAGCTTCCCGTCCTTCTCGCTCTTCCTCCTCGTCGTGGCCCTCGTGAGCGGCCTGATCGCCGCGCGCCTCCTGCGCTGAAGCGTCGGTCAGTCGGTAAAGGGTACCTCGACGCTTCCGAGCAATTCGACCGTCCCATCCTCCGACACGCGCACGACCTGGATCTCGCCGGAGATCGGGCGGTCGCCGGTCAGCGCCTCCGCATTCACGTTGTGCGTCACCAGGAACGCCGTCTCCTCGGGCGGCAGGGCCGCCAGCGCCGCCTTGGTCTCCTCCGTCTGCCCCACGCCGCGCCAGCGCTGCACGATGAAGGAGTTCAGCATCGACCGCTTCTCGACCGGGCCCAGGCCCATCAGCTCAGCCGTCTCGAAGCAGCGGCAATAGGCGCTCGACCAGAGATGATCGATCGTCACGCCGGCCGCCCGAACC
>JBCBHB010000070.1:0-8714 GCA_038526025.1 Pseudomonadota bacterium | reverse complement strand
TGCCCCTCCTGGTGAAACTCGCGAAGTGCCGTGGCCGGAGCATGGACGAAGCAGTCCGCATCTCCCTCGAGGCCGGGGCGAAATACATCGACAGCGCCGGGCGCATGCTCGAGCCCGCGCCCCGCGACTAGGCGATGCCCGCCCGCACCGTCAGCATCGTCAACGCCAAGGGCCTGCATGCCCGCGCCTCGGCACGCTTCGTCGAATGCGTCGAGGCCCACGATGCCACGGCGCGCGTAAGCCGCGACGGACAGACCGTTTCGGGCGACAGCATCATGGGCCTCCTGATGCTCGCCGCCTCCCAGGGCACCGAGATCGCGATCGAAACGGACGGTGCACAGGCAGAGACGCTCCTCGAAGCCCTCGCGGCCCTCGTTGCCAACCGCTTCGGCGAGGACCGCTAGGCCCTCAGCGCCACACCAGCGCCCGTCCCTCGGCCTCGCAGGCCTCCCGCGCCGGACATCCTTCGAGATGGTCGTTCACAATCCCCGTCGCCTGCATGAAGGCGTAGACGATGACGGGCCCGCAGAACCGAAAGCCGCGCGCCTTCAAAGCCTTCGACATCTCGCGACTGATCGGCGTCTCGGCCGGAACGGCGCTGCCATCCGCCGGGCGGTTCTGCAACGGCGCGAAGTCCACGAACTGCCAGAGGAAGCGGTCGAACCCCTCCTCTTCCTGGATCGCGAGATAGGCCCGGGCATTGCCGATGGTTGCCTCGATCTTCGAACGGCTGCGCACAATGCTGGCATCCCCCAGCAGCCGCGCAACATCCTCCTCGCCCCAGCGCGCAATTACCTCCGGCTCGAAGCCCGCAAAGGCGCGGCGGAAATTCTCCCGCTTCCTGAGGATCGTGATCCAGGCCAGCCCCGCCTGAAAACCGTCGAGCACCAACTTCTCCCAAAGCGCCCGTGGATCAGTCTCAGGCCGGCCCCATTCGAGGTCATGATAGGCAACGTAATCAGGCGCATCGCCGCACCATTGGCAGCGCGCATCGGGCGCTGATGCGGCAACCGAGCCTGGATCTGCAACAGTTTCGTTCATTTTTTGTTCACTTCATTTTGCGACGACTGCTCAACGTTTGATGACGGATACCGCATACCCGCGCGACGCGCCAATCCTAGCGTGCGGCTTGATGGGAGAGGGGAACGGGATGAGCGCGGAACCGAGGGCCGGCACTGGATGCGAGGAGCGCGCGGCCCCCTCTTTCGTGCCCGCGCCGGGCGTGCGGGCCGGCACAAGCCTCGGCGGCGCGGCTTTCCGTTCGGCGCTGCCCGCCGATTGGTCGGACCCGCTCGACACTCCTGGGGAGGGGGAGGCGCTGGCTCCCTCCGGCCATGGGCTGATCCTCCTCGCCATCGACGACTTCGCCGCCATCGGTGGGTTCCTCGGCGAGGACGTTGCCGTCGCCCTGGCCTATGCGGCGGAGGAGAGGCTCTGGCCCGCGCTGCCCGAAGGCGCGGGCAGCTGGCCTGCTGGACGGGGCGAGTTTGCGATTGTCCTCCCCGACATCACACCGGAAGGGCTGCTGGCCCTCGCCCGGCAGCTTCAGGCGCGGCTCGCGCAAACCCCGCTGCTCGCGCCCAGCGGCGAGGTACAGCTCACTGCCTCGGCCGGCTGTGCGCTCGCGGTGCCATCGCGGCTCCGTCATCTCGGCGAAAGCGCCAACCGGGCGCTCGCTGCGGCCCGCCGGCGTGGCCGGGGCCGGGCCGAGATCGTCCCCGCGGCGGCCGACCGGCGGGAGGACATCCTGCGAACCGCGCAGCGCCTCCTCGCCGCAAGTGCCCTCGCGCTCGACTTTCAGCCGATCCTGCCCCTCGGCTCACCGGCCCGTCCGATCGGCGCGGATGCGGGCCTTGAGCGCCGCCCTCCGCTCTACACCGAATGCCTGATCCGCATGCCCGCGGCGCCCGGCACCCCGCCGCTGCCCGCTGCGGCCTTCCTGCCCGGTCTGCTCGCGGCGGGGGAGGCCCGTGCGGTTGATCGCTACGTGCTGGAACGCGCGCTCGACCACTTGCAGGAAAGCCCCCGCCTCCGACTCGGCATCAACGTCGCGGCGGAGACGCTGAACGATGCGGACTGGCACAGTCTGCTCGCCGCGGCAGCGCGCGCACCATCCCCGCCAACCGAGCGTCTGGTTGTCGAGATAGCGGCCGCAACGCTCGCCGAGGACCCCGTGACCACCGGGGTCTTCGCGGAACGGGTGCGGCGCAGCGGTGCTGCGCTGGCGATCGACAACTACGTGCCCGGCGCTCTCGATCAGCCCCTGCTCGAAAGCCTGCGACCGGATGTCGTGAAGGCGGCCATCCGGCGGGGCGCGTCCACCCCGCTCCTCAAGCCGCTCCTCACGCTCGCGGCGCGGCGGGACATGACGGTCGTCGCAACCCGGCTCGAGACCAGCGAAGCGATCGACGAAGCCCGTGCGATGGGCATGAGCTTTGGCCAAGGCATCGCCCTCGCCGCGCCGGCCCAGGCATTACCGGACGCATCAACTCCGGCGATCAGGAGCGTTCGCGAGAGAGCGCTTCGATACGGCTCTGCATCTCGCTGATCTGACGCTGCAGCTCATCGAGGTTCTGCTCGGGTTCCGCGGCGGTGGTGCTGGGCGCGGCCTGTCCCTCGCCCGGCCCGGCCGATGGTGCGCCACCGGCACCCGGTCCGCCGAAGGGCGTGAACAGCCGCATCGCCTGCTCGAACAGCTCCATGTTCGAGCGCGTCATCGCCTCGAGGTTCTGCAGTGCAGGATTTGCCCCGAAGGCCGAACGCATCCGCTCTTGGTTCCGAGAGAACGCCTCCATCGAGGCGTCGAGATAGCTGGGCACCACCGCCTGAAGCGTATCGCCGTAGAGCCGGATCAGTTGACGCAGGAAATTCGTGGGCAGCATATTGTGCCCCTTCGCCTCCTCTTCGAAGATAATCTGCGTCAGCACAGAATGCGTGATGTCGTCACCGGTCTTCGCATCGAATACAGCAAAGTCCTCACCATCGCGGACCATCTTTGAGAGGTCCTCGAGCGTCACATACGAGCTACGCGCAGTATTGTAGAGACGGCGGTTGGCGTACTTCTTGATCACAACCCGATCGCTGCCCGCCGCTCCCGCGGCGGTCTTTTTTCGGGCCGTCTTCTGAGCCTGGGCCACGGCGGTTCCCCTTTATTCTGGCAGCGTTTTCCAAATCCTTGCACTGTGCACTGCGTCAGAGCAACAGCCCCGGCCCGTCAGTCGCAACTCCGCGCGAAAAGTGACCACAAGCATCGAGAATGCGTCACGTTACCGACACAAATGCGACGGTCAGCCCCCTCTGGACCTTCCGCCGTCAGTGTTTAGGTTGCTCGTCGAGATTCTTGATATGCCGCAAGGCAAGTGCTCGATTGCCGCTCCAGACACAGGGCGCATTGCCTTCCCAGCCCACACGGTCCATGCCATCGGCAGGCCCACCCTCACCGCCGGCGCCAGCGCGCCACTGCAACGAAGCGAGGATCCCATGACAAACGTAGTGATCGCGAGCGCACAGCGCACGCCTGTCGGCAGCTTCAACGGCGCCTTTGCGGGCCTTACGGCCCATGAGCTCGGTGTCGTCGCCATCAAGGCCGCGCTCGAGCGCGCGGGGGTCGATGCATCGGAGGTGGGCGAGACCATCCTCGGCCAGGTGCTCACCGCAGCCCAGGGCCAGAACCCCGCGCGCCAGGCGCATATCCATGCCGGCCTGCCGGAAGGCTCGGCCGCCTGGAGCATCAACCAGGTCTGCGGCTCGGGCCTGCGCGCTGTCGCCCTCGGCGCCCAGCACATCCAGCTCGGCGATGCGGGCATCGTCGTTGCCGGCGGTATGGAGAGCATGAGCCGCTCCACGCACGCAGCCCATCTCCGCGCCGGCCAGAAGATGGGCGACCTGAGCTTCATCGACACGATGATCCGCGACGGTCTCTGGGACGCCTTCAACGGCTACCACATGGGCACCACGGCCGAGAACGTTGCCAGCCAGTGGCAGATCAGCCGCGACATGCAGGACGAGTTCGCCCTCGCCAGCCAGAACAAGGCCGAGGCCGCGCAGAAGGCCGGCAAGTTTAAGGACGAGATCGCGCCGGTCACCATCAGCACCCGCAAGGGCGACATCACCACGGCGGATGACGAGTACATCCGCCACGGCGCCACGATCGAGGGCATGCAGAAGCTCCGCCCGGCCTTCTCGAAGGACGGCACGGTTACGGCGGCGAACGCCTCCGGTATCAACGACGGCGCTGCCGTCACGGTGCTGATGAGCGCCGAGGAGGCCGAGAAGCGCGGCATCACCCCGCTGGCCCGCATCGTCAGCTACGCAACCGCCGGCGTCGATCCGAAGATCATGGGCACGGGCCCCATCCCCGCTTCCCGCCGCGCGCTGGAGCGGGCCGGCTGGAAGCCCGAGGATCTCGACCTTGTGGAGGCGAACGAGGCCTTCGCCGCGCAGGCGATCGCGGTCAACAAGGACATGGGCTGGGACACGGACAAGGTGAACGTGAACGGCGGCGCCATCGCCATCGGCCACCCCATCGGCGCCTCGGGCTGCCGCGTGCTTACCACGCTGCTCCACGAGATGCAGAAGCGGGATGCCAAGAAGGGCCTCGCCACGCTCTGCATCGGCGGCGGCATGGGCGTTGCCATGTGCGTCGAGCGCCCCTGAGGCCCCGACCTCGCAAGCTTTCGGCAGGGTGGCGCCCCACCCTGCCACTGACCCACAGAAAACAATGGAGGAGGAGACGATGGGACGAGTAGCAATCGTCACGGGCGGCTCGCGCGGCATCGGTGCGGCGATCTCGAAGGCGCTGAAGGCCGCGGGCCACGAGGTAGCAGCCACCTATGGCGGCAACGATGAGGCAGCCGCCGCGTTCACCGCCGAGACCGGCATCAAGACCTACAAGTGGTCGGTGGCCGATTACGATGCCTGCAAGGCGGGTATCGCGCAGGTGGAGGCCGATCTCGGCCCGGTCGACATCCTGATCAACAATGCCGGCATCACCCGCGACGCCCCCTTCCACAAGATCACGCCCGAGCAGTGGAAAGAGGTGATCGACACCAACCTCACCGGCGTCTTCAACATGACGCACAATGTGTGGGGCGGCATGCGCGAGCGGGAGTACGGCCGCATCGTCACCATCTCGTCGATCAACGGCCAGAAGGGCCAGTTCGCCCAGGCGAACTATTCCGCTGCCAAGGCCGGCGATATCGGCTTCTCCCGCGCGCTGGCGCAGGAAGGCGCGCGCAAGAACATCACGGTGAACGTCGTCGCGCCCGGCTATATCGCGACCGACATGGTGATGGCGGTGCCCGAGAAGGTGCGCGAGAGCATCATCGCCCAGATCCCGGTCGGCCGGCTCGGCGAGGCGGACGAGATCGCGCGCTGCGTGGCCTTCCTCGCCTCGGATGAAGCGGGCTTCATCACGGGCTCGACCATCAGCGCCAACGGCGGCCAGTTCTTCAGCTGATCGCAGCGCCAGAAAATGAAAAGCGGCCGCCCGGCACCCCGGGCGGCCGCTTTGCCGTTCTGAGCACCTTCAGCGGCGTTAGGCCACGCGGCGGCGCGGTACCGGATAGAGCTTCGCGACGCTGTGGCCGATGGCGCGGATAGCGTTCCACACCACGAGCGCAAGGCGGCGGGTCTCCTCAGCGCGCAGCTCATGCGCGCGCCGGTAGTAGGGCTCGTACTGGGTCTGAAGCGACTCGTTCATGTCAGTCTCCTTTCACCTCGGGAGCGCGTCCCCCGTTGGCAGCGAAGATGGGGCTTGAGCTTCTCGCCGACAAACGAGTAATGCTGCAGAGCCACATAAGGAGAACTTAAGCGTGCATACCCGCTTGCCGCCGCTGACTGCCCTTCGCGCTTTCGAGGCCGCCTCCCGCCATATGAGCTTTGCGAAGGCAGCGGAGGAGCTGCATGTCACGCCCGCGGCTCTCAGCTACCAGATCAAGAGCCTCGAGGAGCATCTCGACATCGAGCTCTTCCGGCGGCTCAACCGCGCCGTCGAGCTGACGGAGGCAGGCCGCTCGCTCGCGCCACACGCCGCCAACGGCTTTGCCGCACTGGCGGAGGGCGTGCGCGCCGTGGAGCGCATGAAGGAAGGCACGGCCCTCACCGTCACCGCTGGCCCTGCCTTCACCGCCAAATGGCTCGCTCCCCGCTTCTTCCGCTTCGCTAGCGCCCACCCTGATATCGAGCTCCGCTTCATCGCCTCGCTCCGCACGCTCGACTTCGACCGGGACGGCGTCGACGTCGCCATCCGCTTCATCCTGAGCCAGCCGACGGATGTGTATGCGGAGACCCTGAGCCACGAATTCGTCATTCCGGTCGCGGCCCCGGAGGTGGCGGAGAACCTGAAGACGCCCGAGGACTTTCTGCGCGTGCCCCTCTTTCACGACGACAGCATCAAGTTCCTGCTGCCGGCGCTCGACTGGACGGCCTGGTTCGACGCCGCGGGTCTGGGGCATGCGCCGGAGGCGCGCCGCGGTCCGCGCTTCTCGAATGCCGACCATGCGATCGACGGCGCCATGGAGGGCGGCGGCGTAGCCCTCGCCCGCGGCAGCCTGGCGGAGCGCGACATCGCCGCCGGCCGGCTCGTGGTGCCTGTCCCCCTCGGCCTCAATCTCGGCGGGCAGTTCTGCTTCGTCTGCAAGAAGGGCATGGAGGGGGACCGCCGCGTCGCGACCTTCCTCGCGTGGCTAAGGGAAGAGGTGAAGGCCGTGGAAGCGCTTCGCCAGAAGATCACACTGCACCCGCTCCCCGCCTGAACCCTTTTTCTCGAGCGGACCGTGCTCTATCTCAGCCAGTCGATCATGGAGGAACATCATGCGCATCGGCGTGCTGCAGACCGGCAAGGTGAACGACAAGCTGCGGGACAGCTATGGCGAGTACCCGCCGATGATGGTGGCGCTCTTCGAGGAGGCGGCGCCGGACTTCACCTTCGAGACCTGGGCGGTGGTGGACGGTGAGTTTCCGCCTTCGGCCGAGGCAGCGGATGGCTGGCTCGTGACCGGCTCGCGCCACGGCGTCTACGACGACCTGCCCTGGATCGACCAGCTGAAGGACTTCATGCTCGAGGCGCGTGCAGCGCGGCGTCCCATTCTCGGCATCTGCTTCGGGCACCAGATCGTGGCGGAAGCCTTCGGCGGCCGGGCCGTGAAGTCCGACCGTGGCTGGGGCCTCGGGCTCAGCGAGTATCGCATCACCGCGCGGCCGGGCTGGATGGCCGACGCAGCCGATGTGATCGCCCTCAACGCCATCCATCAGGACCAGGTGGTGGGCGTGCCCGACGACGCGACGGTGCTGGCCGAGAGCACCCACTGCCCCTTCGCCATGCTCGCCTACGGGGATGCGGAAGCGCCGGATGCCGTCACCATTCAGCCGCATCCCGAATGCGCGCCGAACTACACCTCCGACCTCGCCGAGATCCTGGGCGCGGATGGGCGCGCGCCCGCCGCAATCGCCGAGGCCGCGCGCGCAGCGACGGGGCACGATGCCGCGCTCACCCCCGATGCGCGCGCCTTCGCCCGCTGGGCCACGGCCTTCTGGCGCCAGGCGAAGGCCGGGGCAGAGGCGGCCTGAGCCGCCTCGCCAGAAGCATCACTCGGCGGCAGCAGCGCCGGTCAGCTTGCCGAGGGCGCCGGTCATCTTGCCGATCACCGGATGATCCGCCGGCACGCCATGGGCGGCCGCAAGGTCGGCCGGGTCGTGATAGACCATCACCGTGCCGTCAGGCCCCTCATAGGCCAGCACCCGCAGCGGCAGGTCGAGCCCGGCCGTCGGCGCCGCGGCCATTACCGGCGTGCCCAGCTTGGGGTTGCCGAAGATGAGCAGCTGGCTCGCGCCGATGGACTGACCCACGCTTTCGGCACCCGCGCCATGGTCGACGCGGGCGAACACCTTCGCGCCGGCTTTCTCGATGGCCGCGGCCAGCCGGTCGATGGTCTCGCTCACCCCGTGCGGGCTCGACACGGTGATCATGCCAGCCGCAGCGGGGCTGGCGGCAACGCACACAGCAAGAGCCGCGGCAGCAGCGGCCGGGCGGAAGTGACGGGACAGGGTCATGGGATTTCCTCCGAAGATGCGAACCAAGTGGTTCGCGGCGGAGGATAGGGCGCGACCGCATCGAGGCGAAGCGAAAAGCCCGCGCCGAGGCGCGGGCTAACAACTTAGTGAGGGGCAGAAAGGCGCGTGATCTCGTCCTTGAGCTCCAGCTTTCGTCGCTTGAGCGTCTTGATCTCCAGCGCATCGGAAGCGGGTTGCCGCTGTTCCAATTCGATCCGCTGGGAAAGGGCTTCGTGCTTGCGGCGAAGTTCGGTGATCCGCGAGCTCAGAGACATAGGCATCCTCCTGTTGCACGATCCATATAGGTAGTGAAGCAGGAGGCTGCAGAACTGTCACGCCTTTGTTAAAAACCGTTGCGGGCTCTCAGGTTACCCACAGAATCCATGCGTTCTCCACAGCCTTCTGTGGAAGACTCAGTGGGATGCAGCTCAAATGCGCGCAACCCATCCGGATACGCGGTTGAAAGCCCTCAACCGGTGGGCAATGCGCGCTCCACAAGCCCCGACCAGAACGCGACGCCGGCGGGCAGCGCCGTGTCATCGAAGTCGTAGCCGGGATGGTGAAGCGGCTTGCTCTCGCCATTGCCGATCAGCACGTAGCAGCCCGGCACCTCGCGTGCCATGAAGGCGAAGTCCTCGCCTCCCATGGTGGGCGGATGGCCG
>JBCBHB010000069.1:0-8729 GCA_038526025.1 Pseudomonadota bacterium | reverse complement strand
AGGAACAGCAGGTCGTCGAAATGCGGCACGGCCCGCTTCGCGCCCCCGCCACGGATATCGTAGATACCCGTCGCCGCCGCGCGCCGGATCTCGGCGTTCACTGCGGGCGTGAAGGTGGCGGAGTAGCGCGGCTCGGTGCGGGGCGGCTGGCGCTCGCCGAAGGCATCGTCCAGCTTGAGAGGCGTGTCATCCATGGCGGACCTCAATACGCATCGTCGGGCTCGAAGTTGTAAAGCCGCCGGGCAGAGCCGAACCGGCGGAAGCGCGAGGGGTCGGCATCCATGAAGCAGGCCTCGAGCTGCCCCGTAAGCCAGCGGAGGGCTGCTGCATCCATCTCCTTCTCCTCGCAATCGGCGCCAAGGCTCTTCACCTTGCCGCCCACATAGATCTCCGCCTCGTAGAGGCTGTCGCCCAGCGCGTCCCCCGCATCGCCGCAGACCACGAGCCGGCCGGCCTGGCCCATGAAGGCGCCCATATGGCCGATGCGCCCGCCCACCACGATGTCGATCCCCTTCATCGAGATCCCGCAGCGGGAGGAGGCGTTGCCGCGGATGAGCAGAAGCCCGCCCCGCCCCGTGGCGCCGGCATACTGGCTCGCATCGCCCTCCACGATCACGGTGCCGGACATCATGTTCTCGGCCACGCCCGGCCCGGCATTGCCGGCAATCCGCACGGTGGCCTGCGCGTTCATGCCCGCGCAGTAGTAGCCCGCGGGCCCCGCCACCTTCACCTCCACCGGCGCATCGAGCCCCACGGCAATCGCATGCCGGCCGCCCGGGTTCGTCACCTCGAACGCGGGCGCCCGCGCCGCCTGGAGCGCCTGGTTCACCTGCCGGAGCGGGTGTGTCTCAAGATCAAGCCGCTGCATCAGTGCTCCCAGAAGTAGACCGTGGCAGGCTCCGGCTCCCAGAGCCGCGCCTTCTCGATGCCGGGCAGAACCGCAAGCGCGCGGTATTCCGACCCGAAGGCCACGTATTTCGAAGTCTCCGCCATCATGGCCGGCTTGCAGGCGATCGGGTCGCGCAGCACGCCGAAGCCCGTGGCCGTGCCGACGACGAAGGTGAAGAACCCGTCGAGCTCATCGAGCCCGTCCTCCAGCGCCTCGCCGAGGTTCCGCCCCTCCCGCATCCGGCCGGTGAGGTACGCCGCCGCCACCTCGCTGTCGTTCTCGGTGTCGAAGTGGTGCCCGCCCGCCTCCAGCTTCCGGCGCAGCCGGTTGTGGTTCGAGAGCGAGCCGTTATGGACCAGGCACTGGTCGGGGCCTGTGGAGAACGGATGAGCGCCCATGGTGGTGACCGCGCTCTCCGTGGCCATGCGCGTGTGGCCGATCGCATGCCGTCCCTTCATGCGCCCAAGCCCGAAGCGCTGGGACACCGAGGCCGGCGCCCCCACCTCCTTGTAGATCTCGATGGCGCTGCCTGCGCTCATCACGCTGATGCTTGGAAACGCTTCGCGCAGCAGCGCACGCACCGGCGCCTCCGCATTCGGGGCGAAGCGCAGAACGCCATGCGTGTCCTTGCGCTCGATGCTGGCGCCATGGGTCGAAGGCCGCTCCCGCAGCGCCGCCTCCAGCGCAGGGAAGTCCTCATCCGCCTTGGCGCTTCGCAGCGTCAGCTTGTTCCGCCGCTCGCCCTCGGGCGTGTAGACGGCAATACCGGCGCTGTCCGGCCCACGCTCCGTCATCGTGACAAGCATGTCCGACAGCATGCCGCCAAGCTCGCCCTCGAGCCCGCGATCCTTCAGAAACAGGCCAACGATTCCACACATGCGGGGTCTCCCTGAATTTCTCCGGAAGAAATATCAGTTCGCCAGAAGAAACAAGCCTACTGCGCCGCCTGCCGCGCACCAAGCAGCCCGATTGCGTCCCGCAGAAGCTCATACTGCACCCTGACAGCGCTCATGTTCCGATAGAACGCCACCAGCTGTCGCCACGGTCCCTGGATGCGCCCGAGCGCGACGGTCGCGGCCACAACCGTCCCCACATCGCTCCGACCGTCGATCACGAGAGAGCCGCCAAGCACCAGCACCACGACAAGCCCGGCACCGTTCAGCGCACTCAGGATCATCTTGGTCGAGAGCTTCCAGACGAACATCTGCCGCCGCGCCTCATAGATGCCGTCGAAATCCTCCCGGATCGCATCCATCTGCGCGGCCACTTCGCTCGCCGTAACGCCGTTTACCGCACGGCGCAGCAACAGGACCCTCTCCTGCACCAGCGCATTGATGCGGGCCTGCGTGGCCATGACGATGATGGCCTGTGGCAGCACAATGAGTGCGATGACGAGTCCCAGCCGCGGCTGCGTCACCGCCACGTAGCCCAGCACGGAAACCAGCGTCCCGAACTGCAGCAGCGGCTCGGCCACGCTGCTGCCCACGAACTTGCCCAGCGCCTCGCTCTCGGATGCAATCAGGCTCGCGCTGGTGCCCCGCTTCCGGTCGACCATCTCGCCGCTGACGGAGCGATCGACGATCAGGCTGCGCAGCCGCCGGATAACCCCCTCGCCCACCACGCCGGAGCGGTAGCCGAGCACCCATTTCAGCACGAGGCTGAACAGGATCACGGCGCCCATCTCCAGCCCCAGGCCAAGCAGCGCCGCCTCGTCCAGCCCGTCGGTAAGGCCGTTGACGATGTCGCGCTGGTACTCGAGCGGAATGGGAGAGAGCCCGGCCACGATGAGCGAGAGCACGATCAGGACGATCTGCGCCCGCCCCGTGGCACGAAAGATGGCGGCGTAGAACTCAATCACGCCGCCATCTCCCTGTTCTCCCGGCTATGCCCGCCGCGCCCTAGAAGTTCAGCGAAATATCCCGGTGGTCGGCGCTGCACGATGCCACGTAGAGCGCCTGCTCACGTGGCAGCCGCGGCTGCTGGCGCAGACCGATCGTGTTCTGGATCGCCGCGTCATAGCTCTGGATCGCCGCCAGGAGGTTCGCGTCGCGCGCCTCAAGCCGCCAGGTCTTCTCGAACTCGAACGCTTCCATGCCCTCCGCGAACTCCTCCGCGGCGTCTTCGTAGTCCGGTGTGTCGTCGTCGATATCGCGCCGCGCGCCAGCAATGCCGGAACGGATATCGCCCGCCCCTTCGATACCGCCGATCATCTGCTCGATGGGCTTGAAGCGCTCCTCGGCAGCCTCGCCCTGGAAGTTCCGCCACTCGCCTTCCAGCGCGCGCAGCGGCTCCTCCAGCGCAAGCAGCGCATCCGTGTCCGCGAGGATCGCGCTCAGCTCCATCACCGGCTCGTAGGCGGCATCCACCGCACGGCGATAGGCGTTGCGCGCATTCCGGTCGTCGCGGGTGATGGAGACATAGGCTTCCTGCACCGTGTCCCAGTCGTCCGGGACCTGCGAGAGCAGCGCCTCTTTCTCGGCTTCCAGCACCGCAATCTCGGCCTCCGCATCGGCGATGATCGCTTCGTCGCCCTGCGCGAAATTGATCTCCTGGCGCAGATCCTCGAGCACCCGGTCGATCTGGCGGGCATCGCGCTGGAGCGCCCGGACGAGCGTATGCGCCGGGCGATAGTCCCCGGCCCCGTCGGCCAGCCGCCCCTCGACCGCCTTGATCTCCGCCATCAGATCGAAGCTCTCGCGCGCCTTCTCGAGACCCTCCTGGAACTCTTCGCGCAGATCCTCCGGAAGGTAGGACAGATCGACCCCCTCCATCTGGCTGATCGCCGCCTCGAGCTCTGCCCTGTTGTCGGTGAACTCCTCGTGAATGAAGTTCTCCATGCAGTATTGCAGGCGCGGGTTGAGCGGTGGCGGCGCCGTCTCGGCCGTCAGCGACGATCGTGTCGGCAGGTAGTTCACCAGGCTCGGATTGAACCCGACAATCACCAGCGCAATCAGCTGCAGCGTGATGAAGGCGATCACGCCCTTGTACATCTGGATCGTTCGCACCGCCGCCGGCGCCACACCGCGCAGGTAGAAGAGCGCAAAGCCGAAGGGCGGCGTGAGGAACGAGGTCTGGATGTTCAGGCCGATCATCACACCGAGCCACACGGCGGTCACGTTCGCCTGCGGATCAGCCAGCAGGATCGGCGCCACGATCGGCACCACCACCACGGCGATCTCGATGAAGTCGAGGAAGAAGCCGAGAACGAAGATCACCAGCATGACGATGACGAACTTGGTCCAGAAGCCGCCCGGCAGGCCTTCGAGGAAGTGCTTCACCAGCTCCTCGCCGCCGAAGGCCCGGAAGGCCGCCGTCAGCATCGCGGCACCCAGCAGGATGATGAAGACGAGCGAGGTGGTCTTCGCCGTCTCCACCATCACGCCCTGCAGCGTGTCGTCCGTGGTGTATGTCCGCCAGCCGGACCAGAGGAGGCCAACCGCGGTGATGCCGACGCCGATCAGCGCAAGCGTAATGCCGGTCACGTCCTCGGGCGTATCGATCGCCTTGATGTTCGTGTCGTAGTTCGCGAGCACGTAGCCGATGATCCCGAGGCCGATGAGCGCCAGGATCGCCGGCACGAAGGTCAGCGGACCGCCCTTGTGCAGCCGGTAGCCGGCCATGATCATCGCGCCCACGGCACCGATCGCGCCGGCCTGGTTCACGGTCGCGATGCCGCCGATGATCGAGCCCAGCACGAGGAAGATCAGCAGCAGCGGCGGGATCAGTGCCAGCGCCACCTTGCCGGCGAACTTGGCGTCGTACTTGCCGTCATAAGGCACCGGCGGCGCCAGCTTCGGCCGCACCAGCGCGAAGGCGAGGATGAACGCGATGTAGAGGCCAACCAGCAGCAGGCCCGGCACCAGCGCGCCCAGGAACATGTCGCCCGCCGAGGTGGAGACGACGCCATATTCCGACGGCATGACGATCTCGCCGGTGGCTTCCTTGTAGAGCTCCTTGCGCGCCGTATCCGCCTGGTCCACCGCGCTCGCCAGCTGGTCCGCCAGAATGATGAGCACGATGGAGGGCGGGATGATCTGCCCGAGCGTACCGGAGGCCGCGATGGTGCCCGTGGCGAGCGGGTTCGAGTACCCGCGCTGCATCATGGCAGGCAGCGAGATCAGGCCCATGGCAACCACGGTCGCGCCGACGATACCGGTCGTCGCCGCCAGCAGCGCGCCCACGAAAACCACCGAGATGCCGAGACCGCCAGGCACCGGCCCGAAGAGCTGCGCCATCGTGACGAGCAGATCCTCCGCGATCTTCGACCGCTGGAGCATGATCCCCATGAAGATAAAGAGCGGAATGGCGATCAGGGTGTCTCGGTCAGGCTCCCAGTACACCCCTCGAAGGTTGGTCACGCCGGCCGACAGCCACTGCGATGGCCCGCCCGAGGCGAAGTAGGCGTCCGTATCCCCAGCGAAGAGGTAGCCCGAGCCGGCAGCGGCCGCGATCGTGATGATGGCGGCGCCCGGCAACGCGAAGGCCACCGGGTAACCGGAGCCAAGCGCGAAGGCCATGATGACCACGAGGAGCAGGAGGAAGTAGAGTTCCATGGGACGCCGCCCTTGTCGTTCTCGTTATGATTAAGCAGTCGGGCGCGCAACGCCTGATCTCAGAGAGGTTCCGCGTGGCTTTCGCGATGGCCCGGCTCGCCGCGCCGGTCAGCCACCCCGTCGAAGAGCTGGCTCACGAACTGGATCAGCATCGTGGACGCGAAGACGCCCAGGAAGCCCGCCATGAAGTACTTAACGTACATGCCGAAGCCCGCCTGCGTGACCTCGAACACAAGGATCGGGCTCACGATCACCGCGTTGGCCGAGCTGAAGCCGAAGATCAGGATCGTCCAGCACACCGACATGCCGAGCAGGATCGACCCCACGCTGTTCACCAGCCCCTGCCCCCGCTGGGACATGCCGGCGTAGAACAGGTCCACCCGCACATGCCCGTCCTCGAGCAGCGTGTAGGCCGAGGCGAACAGGAAGAGCGCGCCGTACCAGAAGCGCACGAGGTCCGCCATGAAGGCCTGCTCGTAGGAGAAGACGAAGCGGCACACCACGATCAGCAGCTCAGCCACCACAACGAGCAGCGCCAACCAGGTGAAGCCGAGCGTGCGCGTAACCGCACCGAGCACGATGCCGATGACAACGAGCGGCGTGTGGAAATAGAGCCCCCGGAAAGCGGAGCGGCCCAGATCGCCCGCCAGCTCCTCGCCCAGATAGGCATCCAGCAGCCCCTCGACGCGCATGAACGACATGATCGCGTCGCCCAGCCCCACCAGGAACACCACCCAGAAGGCCGCGCGGATGAGGAAGGCATTGAAATCCGCCACCTTCTGCGCGTCCGCGCGCAAGGTGACGTCGGAGGTTCGATTGACGTGCCAGAACGTGAAGGCCGGCGCGAGCGCGTAGATCACGAGCTGCACGATCGCAAGCGCCGTCCCGCCGCCCTCGGCCCCGCCTGCGAACAACGCACTGACGCCCGGGAAGCCGATCCAGAAGGTGAGGATCGAGTTCAAGAGAAAGACCGCGAGCAAGCTCAGCATCAGCCAGCCGAACCCGCGCACGAGCGCGGTCGAGCCGCCTGCCGCGCCTGTCTGCGCACCGGCTCCTGCCGATGCCGTCATGCTGTCCGCCATGATGTCTCCCCGTCCCGGAAAGCCGGACATCCGGGGCGGCACAGGCGCCGCTCCGGTCCGGAAGGAAGGAGGGGCAGGCCCGAAGGCCCGCCCCTTTTACGTCTCAGAGATCGAGAACGCGGTTGCGCTTGGCCACGAAGGCCTGGTCGGAAATGGCGGTCCAGCCGCCGATGTCCTTCCGCGCAGCGAGGAAGCTGTCGAAGATCTCCTTCGAGAGCTCGCTGTGGTCACGCGCCTCTTCGATGACCTCGGCAGCGGCCTCACCGAAGCTCTCGTACACATCGTCGTTGAACTCGCGGAGCTCGACGCCGTTCTCGGTGATGAGGCGGGTGAGGTAGGTACCGTTGTTGGCGTTCGTCTCGGCCATCTGGCGGGCGTTCTCTTCGTTCGCCGCCGCCTCGATGATCGCCTGATCGCCGGCCGAGAGGCTGCCCCACCAGCTGGCGTTCATGCCAAGCGCGAGCTGCGAGCCCGGCTCGTGCATGCCCGGCCAGTAGTAGTACTTGGCCGCCTCGTAGAACTTCATGAAGTAGTCGTTGTAGGGGCCGACCCACTCGGTGGCGTCAACGGCGCCCGAGACGAGGTTCTCGTAGATCTGGCCGCCCGGGAGCGACACCGGCGAGGCGCCGAGCTTCGCCATGACGTCGCCGCCGAGGCCCGGGATACGCATCTTCAGACCCTTGAGGTCGTCCGCGCTCTCGATTTCCTTGTTGAACCAGCCGCCCATCTGCACGCCGGTGTTGCCGCAGGCGAAGTTCTTGAGACCGAACTCACCGGCGAGCTTGTCCCAGAGCTGCTGACCGCCCGCGTACTTAATCCAGGCGTCGATCTCGGTGTAGGTCAGGCCGAACGGCACGGCGGTGAAAGGCGCCCAGCCGGGGTGCTTGCCCTTCCAGTAGTAGTCGGCCGCGATGTAGGCCTGCGCGTTGCCGCTCGCGACCTCGTCGAAGCTGTCGAAGGCGCCAACGCGCTCGCCGGCGGCGAAGTACTGCACGTTGATGCGGCCGCCGGTCAGCTCCGGAATGCGCGCGGCGAGGCGCTGGGCGCTGACGCCGAGGCCCGGGAAGTCACGCGGCCAGGTCGACACGATGACCATGTCGATCTTGCCCTGGGCGACGGCCGGCGCGGCGAGCGGCGCGGCAACACCCGCGGCGGCTGCGCCTGCGAGGAAATTACGACGTTCCATGGTGGATGATCCTCCGGTGTACTTTGTTTTTTCGGTTGCCAGCGCGCTTTGGACGAACCCGCGCCAGGCCAAACAGCGCATTCCGCCGTCCAACCCGCCCGATGCCCCCCGGCAACACAAGCGCCGCGACCGTATAAGCCCCCCAAGAAAGGCGCAAGACGAGACCGCGCAAGCGTTTCGCAAAGAATGGAATGCGCCGCCGGTATAAGGGAATTGCTGGCCGAAACTATTGTCCGGTGCGCGATTTGATTTCCGCAAACGTCAAGTTGCTGCCGCCAACCGCTGCATGACCTGCGCGAAACGCGCCCGCACCGGCCCGCTCTCGGGATGACGTCCCGCCCTCACCACGTGCCGTCCGGCCGACCAGAGCTCTGCAACCGTGCCGTCCCCGGCGGCGAACACGATCCCGTCGATCAGCGCCTCGCAGGGCAGCGCCGCGAGCGCTGGGTGGTCAAGGTCGGGGGCCATGAGATCCGCGACCAGCCCGGGCGCGATCTTGCCCCCGGGCCTGCCCAGCGCCTGCGCAGCACCCGCCGCCGCCGCAGACCAGAGCGCCTCGCCTGTCGAGGCGGGCGGCGCATCGGCAGCCCCCTCCGGCGCGAAGCACCCGCGGGCACGCATGGTGAGCCTTTGGCCGTATTCGAGCATGCGAAGCTCCTCGCCCAGCGCGATGCGCACATTGCTGTCGGAGCCCACGCCGAAGCGCCCGCCGTCACCCAGAAAGGCGGGGCCGGGAAAGATACCGTCGCCCAGATTGGCTTCGGTGATGGGACAGAGGCCCGCAACGGCCCCGGAACGCGCCAGGCCGATCCGCTCATCGTCCGTCATATGCGTTGCGTGGATCACGCACCAGCGCGCATCGAGGAAGCGGCGCAGCAACCAGTCGACCGGGCGCTCCCCAAGCCAGCCTTCGATCTCCGCTACCTCGCGCACCTGCTCCGCCGCGTGGATGTGCACGGGTCCCGACGGCCGGGCGTCGAGCACCAGGCGCATCGCCGCCTCGTCGCAGGCCCTGAGCG
>JBCBHB010000068.1:250-8756 GCA_038526025.1 Pseudomonadota bacterium | reverse complement strand
CTACCCCTCGTGAACTGTGTCTTGAGAGAGCGCGACGGTGCGCGGCTCAGGCACGTCTCGGTCGAAGGGTCGACGGTGCGGACTTGCTCGACGTTGTGCGCTGTCATGGCTGTCCGCTCCATGACGAAACGCTGTCGCTGCTCCTGAGGCTCCTGCCCCAGGCGCTCAAGCGCCGCGTGGTCTTCCATCGCCCCGGCGCGACCGAGACGACCTTCGACGAGGACTGGCTATTGCGGCTCTTCGAAGCGATCCGGCGGAACGATGTCGACACCATCAGTTTCGCGCTTGGGTCGCGGGTCACCCCAACGCTGCAGCCTGCCGTTCGCGCGCTTGCGCAACAGGCGATCGAGAGGCTTGACCGCGAGAATTTAGAACTATTCTAATAGAGACGCTAGCCAGCCAAACCGCTTTCGTTTCGGAGGGGATCAGCCAGCCAGCCATATCGACATAGAATGGACGAGGCCGACCATGCAGAATCTGGCGACTGAGCTCGAGGCATCCGCGCTTGAGCAGATCATCGAAGGGCTCACGCAAGCTCTCTCCGAAACCGCCGTCACCACGATGAAGGCGCAGAACTACCACTGGAACGTGACCGGCATGGCCTTTGGGCCGCTGCACGACCTCTTCCAGAAAATCTACGAGGACCATTTCGAGGCGCAGGACGACCTGGGCGAGCGGATCAAGGCGCTCGACGGTCATGCCGAGGGGCGGCTCGGTGAGCATCTGAAGCGCTCCAAGGTGGAGGAGTGTGACGGCCGGATCCCCGCCGAAAAGATGATCGAAAAGATGGCTGCCGATCAGGAGGTTCTGGCGGGCACGATGGCAGCCCTTGCCGATTCCTCAGAGAAGAACGGCGATCTTCTGACCCAGGACCTCGCGATCGGGCGCGGCCAGGTGCACGAAAAGTTCGCCTGGCTTCTGCGCTCGCACATCCGGTGATAGAGCCTCGGGCGAGGCTTCACGCGTCGGTCAACTCATCGATCGGGCAGGCGACGTCCTTCTTGGCGCATCTGCGTCGGTAGGCGATCGCCCAGCCCTTGAACCTGCCGCCAAGCGCCGCTTGCTGTTCCATCAACATGGACAGGAACTTGCGCTTGGCCTTCTTGCCATCGAGCGATTTCCATTCGGATTTCTGCCGCTTGGTCATCGAACACCCGATGCAATGCCCGCCCTTCAGCTTGTGCTTGCACACATCAATGCAGGGCGACGGAACTTTGCCCATATCGTCTCCTTCGGCTGGCGGGGCCCGCAACCTTTGCGAGCCCGCTGGCATGTCACTACTCACTGGAAGACAGCTGACGGATTGTCGAGGCTGTCGGATCCTTCGAAGGCGATAGCTTCAATACCAAGGGTCGATACTGCACGCTCGATGTCCCGGGTCTGCGCAACCAAAGCGTCGATTGCCGCCTGGATCAGCGCCCCCCCCGCCTCGTTGGCAGGATCGAGCATCTGATCATAAGCGGTCCCCGCCTCCGCGGTCGTCTTGATCGCGCCGAGGGCCGCCATCGTCGCGTCGAGGCTGGCCCTCAGCCGCGCATCGGTCTCACCATCCGTTGCTGCCACAAGATCGGAGAGGGACGGTCCTTCGACGACGGAGCCGTCAATCCGCACGTAACGGCCGTGGTAGACGTTCCTGATGCCCAGCCCGTCATAGTAGTGGCTGTTGTGTGTGTTGTCGGCGAAGCAGTCGTGCTCCTCCTCGGGATCGTTGAGAAGAAGGCCCAGTTTCATGCGCTCACCTGCTTGCTCGCCGTAGGAAAGGCTGCCCATGCCGGTAAGCATCGAGATAATCGCGCCGTTGTCACCTTTGGCGTCGAGCTCGGCGCGGGCTTCGCCGCCGGGCGCCCAGGCCGTCGCCATCCATTCGAGATCGGCGATGAGAAGGTCTGTTGCCACCTTCAGGTAGGCAGCCCGTCGCTCACAGTTGCCGCCCGTGCAGTTTGCGGTGTCGAAGTCTGTCGCGGGACGCTCGCCCGCCCCGGGCCCGGTGCCGTTTAGATCCTGACCCCAAAGCAGGAATTCGACGGCGTGGTAGCCGGTGGTCACATTGGCCTCGATCGCGTCGAGTTCGTGCAGCTCCTCGATCAGTGCAGGGGTGATCTCGGCCGCATCGATGGTCCTGCCGGAGATCTCAAGTGTGGGTGAGGCGATGATGTTCAGCGCGCCATGCGGGTTCTCGTCAGTCGCGCCGCCCGTTTCAACATAATCGATCAACCCTTCGTCGAGCGGCCAGGCGTTCACCTTGCCCTCCCAGTCATCGACGATGGCGTTGCCGAAGCGGTAGACCTCTGTCTGCTGGTAGGGCACTCGCGCAGCGATCCACGCGGCACGCGCTTCGGCCAGCGTGCGCTCCGAGGGCGTTGCGATCAGCGCGTCCACCGCGTCGCCAAGCCGGCCGGCACCAATCAGGCTGTCAGCGTACTTTGCTGCAGCGATGTCCATATAGGTCTTGATAACGGCGGACTTGTCGGCCGCGACGGCGGGCAGGGTGAACGCTGCAGTTGTCGCCAGCAGTGCCGTGGCACCCAGGGCTCGGATGGACATTCGCTTCTCCTCTGTCTCTGTCATCTCGTTTCGGTGCGGTCGCTGGATCAATGCAGACGGGCTCTCGCTTCGAGGCCCGAAACCGGATCGAGACCGATATCGTCGATGAGGAGCCCCAGTTTCTCCGCACGCTCGGCGACGATCGCTCGGTCGGCCGCCCGGACCACTTCCGCCGACCTCGAGGCTGCCGTCTCATGATCGCCTCGTCCGGCGGCGCGCACGATGTCAGCGAGCAGCAGTTCGTCGGCACCGACGCATGCGCAGCAGGCAGGATGCCGGGTGATCGGCCGCACGAGGCCGTGGCTCAGCGCTACCAGGAAACGCTCGAAAGCCTGAAGGATCCGCCGTGCTGGATGGGGGCCCACCTCTCCCGCAAGCCCGTTCCAGACCGCCTGCTGCCCCTCCGGCCCGTCGAGCCAGCGCCGGAGCGTCACAATGAAGAGCTGGTCAGCCGGTCGCGTCTCAGCCAGCCAAGCCGTGCGCCGTCCGTCGACGGAGATGCTGCGCGCCCGGCTCATTTAGTGAGGATCAGCTTGCCCGCGCGGGTCTCGCGCAGCGTGTAGATCTCGCGCCCGTGTCGGATCCGCACGGTGCTTTCAGTCCCCAGGAGGAGGCGGCTATCGACCTCGTCCCCGGGCGTCCAAGCCAATGAAAAGGCATCGGGCGCTGCCGCCCTGTCCTCCTCCACGCATCTGAAGTCGTTTCCCATCAGTCCGCCCCATCGCGGTTGCCGTCATGCTGCTGGCTGCCGGTCGGGATGTGGCCGGTGGCTTATTCGCTAATCGAATATCAGACCTATTTGATCGGAAAAAGCCTTTTCCTGATCACAATAGTCGGGTACTTTTCGTTCTGACGCAGCCGGCCGAGCACATCAAAGCGCTCGGCATCGCCACGCAGGCAGTATCAGCCGGAGCGTTGCATGGCCGAGTTCAAACCATCGGACATCTCGCCCCTGGAGCTCACAACCCGGGGCAAGACCGCTTTGCCGGTGGGGCCGTGCGGTCTGCCCTCTCAGGTCGTGTCCGTTCTCAATCGGTGCGTGGCGATGGGCTCGGTGTTGCCGACCGGTGATCTGGTGGGATCGATGTGGTCGCGCGGCTTCCGCATGAATGACTCGCTCTGGCCGACTACATATGGACGGACCTCGAAACCTTGACGCTCGACAGACCCTTCAACATCAACCGCCTGCAGCGCGAATCCTGGCGTTCGAGAAGGCTCGCTGCGCGCCTTGGTTCACCGAGCGGCCCGCTCGCAGGAGGCGGCGCGACAGCGCCCTCGAACCGGGTCGGTTATCTCGGCGGCATCTTTCTCACGGACGCCTATGCGACGGCGGATTACCGGCTCTCCCATTGTCGCGAGACGATAGCCTGCGCCATTGCGCTCAAGAACCTGTTCGACACAAATGCCTTGAGGCCGAGGTTCTTGTTTCAAGGAAGCACCGGCCCGATCCAGCCCGTTACAGTTGCCGGGCGGGTGCAGATCACGTTCTGAGGCGCGCATGGTCGAACACGGACCACCGGACATTCCCCCACCCGCGACAGAGCAGGCGCCGCCGAGCTGGGGCTCAGGTCTCGACCCGGGGGAGGCGCTCGCGCTTCTGGACCGGGGGGGCGTGGCAATCTGGGCAATCGCCGCTCTCTCGGTCGTGACGGTCACCATCATCCTCTGGAAGCTATGGCGGCTCATGGTGATGGGTGTTTGGCGGCGCGCTCGGGCAGCGCGTTCTGTCGCCCTGTGGCTTGAGGATGAGCGAGGGGAGGCATTGGCGCTGGTGAAGCGCGGTCACGGGGTGAGGGCACGCACCCTTGCCGCCACCATGTCCGCCATCCACGATCTCGGCTATGATGCTGATCTCGCGCGCGAGGAGGCAACGCGGGCGGCGAAGGATCTGCTCAGCCATGCGAAAAGCGGGCTGCGTGCGCTTGAGCTCATCGCCGCGGTCGCGCCCCTGCTCGGCCTCTTTGGCACGGTACTCGGCATGATCGCGGCGTTTCAGGCGCTGGAGGAGACGGGGGCGCGCGCCGATCCCGCGGCGCTTGCCGGCGGGATCTGGGAGGCGCTCCTTACCACCGCGGCGGGCATGGCAGTTGCGATCCCGGCCGCGGTTGCGTTGGCCTGGTTCGAGGCTGTCATCGCCAGACTGCGCCGTGACATGGAGGGCATGGTGAGCCGCGTCCTCACCCACACCGCGCATCGCGAGCGACAGGGACCGGTGATCGCGCAAAGGGCGGCGGAATGAGCGATATCAGCGTCACCTTCGGGGAGGACCGCTGGCCCCGCCGGCCAAGCCTCACGCCCCTCGTGGATGTGGTCTTCCTGCTCCTCGTCTTCTTCATGCTCGCGGCCCGCTTCGGGACGGAGGTGGCTGTGCCCATCGGCGCAGCGGCCGGCGGGGTCGAAGCGTGGGAGGGGCCGCCCAGGCTCGTCACTGTTGGCCCGGGGACAGTGCGCCTCAACGGCCAGTCCATCGCCGCACCGGCTCTCGCCAGTGCCCTCGCGCCGCTCATGCCCAACCTCTCAGCACCCGTCATCCTGCGCGCCGAGGGCGACGCGCGGCTCCAGGACGTCCTCACCGTGGCGAGTGGTCTGCGAGCGGCCGGCATCTCGACGCTGGTCTTTGCCCGATGACCGACTTCGGTGACGAGCCTGCGCGTTCCCACGGCGAGAGCATCGTGCCGATGATCAATGTCGTCTTCCTGCTGCTGATCTTCTTCCTGATGACGGCGACACTCGCGCCACCCGATCCCTTCGACGTCACGCCCCCGAGCGCGAGCGGCGAGGAGAGCGACGGGCTGATGCTAACGTTGCACGTCTCCGCCGATGGCGAGCTCGCCTTCGAGGCCGCTCGTGGAGAGGCGGTGTGGCCGGCTTTGGCGGCATCTGAGGCGGCGGCGGAGGGTGAATTGATCCTCCGCGCGGATGGCGCTGCAGCCGCCGAGGCCATCGCTACGCTTCTCGAGCGCCTCGCGGCCACCGGTATCACACGCGTCGAGATCACGGCGGTGCCGCAGCAATGACGGACGCGGCGGCTTTGCCGGTAGAGGACCGCCCCAAGATCCCAATCGGCCGCCTCGCGGAACTCATGGTCTGCGCGGCAATCGCCATCGCTCTCCATCTCGCCGTCGCCTCATGGATGCCGGATACCGGCGCGCCTCCGGCCGGTCCGCCCTCCGAAGCGTCGGTTGCGATGCAAGGTGCATCGGGCGAGATCGCCGCTCTGATCGACGCCTGGAAAGCCGCGCCTTACGCGCCCCCTGCCCCAGCCGATCCGAACCCAGCCGCGATCGACGAGCCGCCCGCCACGCCTCCAGACGCCGAGATGCGGCCACAGGCTTCTACGGCGCCCGTGGATCTGCAGCGCTCCGAGACACACGAGGCGGCTCCCCAGATCGAGCGGCTGCTTCGCGATCCGGTGGCTGAGACACGCGCAGAACCGCTCAGCGCGCCGGCGGTACCGAGCGGTGCGCTACTGCCCACTTCGGTCGACCGGTCGAGCACGACGCCACTAATCACTCCAGCGCCACGCATTGCTGCCACCGCGGCCACGCCGCCAGACAGCCCGCCAGCGACGCCGCCCCCGCCGGAAGCGGAGGCGGCCGTGTCGGAGAGCGCCGTTACTGCGGCACCGCTGCCCGCCGCGCGCCCCGCAGAGGTGCCAGCGCAGCGGAGAGCGGCGCCATCCCCCACCCGTCCAGCGCCAAGGACCGTGGCTGAGCCGCCTTCAGAACCGACCCCTTCTGAAGCAGGCGCCGCAGGTGGAGCCGCTCCTTCAGCCGGATCGCCGGAGGCACGTGACCGCGCCAATGCTGCACCCACGCCGGCCGCAGAGCATTCCGAGGCTGACCGTCTCTCGCTCATGCGGGCCTACGGCGCCGAGGTTCAGGCCGCCATTGCGCGCGAGCGGCGATATCCGAGGCGGTCCCAGGCGAGGCGCGAAGAAGGCGTTGCGCGCCTCACGGTGACAATCGACCGCAGAGGGCGGCTTATCGGCTCGAGCGTCTCGACGAGTTCGGGACATGCGCGACTGGACGATGCCGCCATCGCGGCAGCCAGGGCGGTTGGAAGCTACCCCGAACCACCATCGGCGCTTGCTGGCGAGCGTTTCGTCTTCACGATCCCAATCCGGTTTGCGATGCGATGAACCGGTTCATCAGGGCGCGCCACGCCTCACGGCATCGAACCCGCAGCAGCGCACGGAGAGAAGCCCTTAGGGTGACCCCACGCGATCTCAGGAGCCGCCCGCAAGCAGACATGACCGTCGGTTTCAGCGACCCGTGATGCTGTAGGCCCGCGTCGTTGTGCATAGGGCTGAGCCCTAGTGGCCCGGCATATCGGCATCTGCCTCGATAGCACCTCGGTCGAGGGCGGCGGACCATGAGGCAACGGTCGCCGAGGCTCCGTGGCTGCGCGCCCGTTGGCGGATGGCGTTGCGGAGGGCTGTGCGGGCAACACGGCTCGATGCCTCGCAGCTGTCCGGCGCGCTTCCTTCCTCCATCGCCGCCCAGGCCTGGCGCTTGGTGGCCACATAGTCCGGTGGCCCCCAAGCTTCGAGAAGGCGCTGAAACCGTGCGAAGAGCCCGGCGTCAAAGGCTCTGTCCTCGCCGAGGGGGCTCATGGTCGGATTGCCGGGGTGGAGATTGGCGCAGGGCATCAAGCCCTCCGGCACCGGCACGTTGGCGGAGTGGGAGCGCCCGGCCGCCATGAGCTTTGGCAGCACATGGGTGTGCGGCCCCTGGGGCGAGACCCCGCCCGTGTCCGGCCCGCCGATCATCTGGTAGACCTCGCAGCGGCCGATGGCGGAGAGTGCCACGCGATGCGGATGCGCCTTGAGGATCGCCCCCATCGCCGGGTTCCCGTGTTCCAGGAGCGAGCGGCCGGCCTGCGCGCGGAGGAGTGCGGCAAGCTCGGCGTCATCGGTTCGGATACAGAAATCCACGTTGGACTGGCCGAGCCCCATGTCGAAGAGGATCGCGCCGCGGTCTTCCGCGCGGATCGCCTCCGTGTCCGGCCCGAGTTCGGTCAGCACGGTTCGCGCGGCACGGCGGGCCTCATGGTCAGGCAGGCAGAGGGCCACACCCTGCTGCCAACGTTCGGGGTTCTTGCTGAGGGCCTCCCACGCTACGGGCACAACCCCGTCGAGCCGGTCGATGCGGATGGCGCCGCGGGTCGTGGCACGGATGAGGGGGCCGTCGACCAGCGTCGCCTCGCCCTCGTCCTGGTGAAACTCCGCGATGGCGCCGAAGGAGCCGATGTTCCAGCCCGCCTGCCAATCGCGAAGATGCGCTTCAAGCTCCGCTGCCAAGTCAACCATACGTGCCTCCCTGCTCTGCCATCCAGTGTTGCGTTCCCTGCGCCACCGCGTCCAGCACTGCCCGGCCGAGCGCCTCGCCAACCGCTGTGTGAAGCCCCGCGTGGAGGCCCGCGCCAGGCGGGGCCGCGACGGCGATGCAATCGGTGCCCGTGCCGGTTGCACGGCCATTGGGCGTGTCGGGGCCGTGTGCGATGACGGCGGTCGTGCGCGCCTCCGCCGCGATGCTCAGCGCTTCGATCAGGGCGGCATCCGCGAGCGGGGTTGAGACGGCGACGGCGATGTTGATCGTGCCGACCGCCATGGTGTGCCTGCGCGCGCCGACGCGCTCGGCGTTCGAGAGCCCGACAGTGGCGATGCAGCGGGCGACGACCGCGTCGGCCGACGCTTCGGTCGGCACGAAATGCCTGAGGCTGCGGGAGGTTAGGAAGCACACGGCGTCGGTATGGCCTGCCGCCTCGATCTCCGCCGGGAACCAGGCGGCGGCATCGAGATCCTCGGGCAGGTCGGCATTGCGGACCTCACGCCAGGCGATGCGCTGTGCCGTTACGAAGCCCGGCCGGTTGAGGGCCCAGCTCAGCACGCGATGGGGCCGGCCGAGATCGGCGACGAGCCAGGGCGGGGCGAGATGCGGGGTCATCGGCCGATCCGCGC
>JBCBHB010000068.1:0-240 GCA_038526025.1 Pseudomonadota bacterium | reverse complement strand
AGGGGTTGCACGATGGTTCGGCCCGCTACTCGGTCGAGATGCGCAACGATCCCGTAGACGCTGCACAATCGCTCGCGCGTGAGAACAGTGTCGGGAGGACCATCGGCGACAATCCGGCCTTGGTGGAGCATGATAAGGCGTGTGCACCACCGGGCGGCAAGGCCGAGATCGTGGAGGGCGGTGAGCACGGTCCGCCCCTCCGAGGCAAGATGCGCGAAGGTCTCCATGGTCGCGATCTGA
>JBCBHB010000067.1:0-8759 GCA_038526025.1 Pseudomonadota bacterium | reverse complement strand
CGGTCGAGCAAGGCGTGGCAGACATCATCCTGCCCGGCTGTGCGATCTGGCGCTTTGCGCCCGAAAAGGTTCTCGCGATCTCGCGCAGCTTCGGCGAGGCACAGCCTGAGCTCGTGTCCCGCCTTATGCGTGCGGTCTGGCGCGCCGGGCAGTGGCTCGGGGATGCGAGCCATCAGATGGCCACGGCCGAGATCCTGGCGAAGCCGCACCATCTGGATGTCTCGCCCGAAATCCTGAGCCGGAGCCTCGAGGGCCGGCTCATCGTCTCGACCGGGGGGGAGGTCCGCCGCATTCCCCGCTTCATCGAATTCTCGGCGGGGGCGGCACAGTTTCCGTGGCGCAGCCAGGCGCTCTGGATGGCCACGCGGCTGTCGGAACGGCTTGGTGCCGATCCGGCGGACGGCGCGCGGGCGGCGCGCAACGTGTTTCGACCAGACCTCTACCGCGCGAATCTCGGCCCTATCGGCGCCGATCTGCCGGGCGCATCGGAGAAGGTGGAGGGGTCGCTCGACTCGGAAACCCCCGTCTCCTCCTCTCTCGGCCGCCTCTTCATGGGGCCGGACAGTTTCTTTGATGGACGGATCTTCGAGCCGGTGCCGCAACCTTAGGCGAACGCCTGCGCAGCGTTTGAGCAACTGCTCGTATTCCCGCCTCACGCACATTTTTCTCTTGCCGAACTCGAACGCCTGCAACACCTTTCGCTCAGCGGCGGGCAATGGCGTCCGCAGCAATCGATCTCCCCCAAAGTTGAGGGTCCCAGGGCAAGGCCGCCCGTGTCGCAACGCGCTTCCAGCGCGAGCGGTACGGCGGCCTTTCGTGTTTTAACGCGCGCCTCTCCCCTCCCGGAGCCGCGCATACATGGAGACAGGACGATGCAGCTTCGTGCCATCGCCGCCCGGCTCACCGCCGCCACCGCCTTTGTCGCCGCACTCTCGGCGCCTGCCTACGCGCAGCTCCTTGACCTCGAGAAGGACGAGCTGACTTTCGGCTTCATCAAGCTCACGGACATGGCGCCGCTCGCGGTCGCCTACGAGAATGGGTACTTCGAGGATGAGGGGCTGTTCGTCACCCTCGAGGCGCAGGCCAACTGGAAAGTGCTGCTCGATGGCGTGATCGACGGCCAGCTCGACGGTGCCCACATGCTCGCGGGCCAGCCGCTTGCCGCCACGATCGGCTTCGGGACCGAGGCGCATATCGTCACGCCGTTCTCGATGGACCTGAACGGCAACGGCATCACGGTCTCCAACGAGGTCTGGGCCGAGATGAAGCAGCACATCGAGCACGATGCCGATGGCAAGCCGATCCATCCGATCAGCGCTGCGGCTCTCAAGCCGGTGGTCGAGAAATACCGTGCCGAGGGCAAGCCCTTCAACATGGGCATGGTGTTCCCGGTGAGCACCCACAACTACGAACTGCGCTACTGGCTGGCGGCCGGTGGCCTCGAACCCGGCTTCTACAGCCCCGAGAACGTGACCGGTCAGATCGCTGCCGACGTGTTCCTTAGCGTGACGCCGCCGCCCCAGATGCCTGCCACGATGGAGGCCGGCACGATCTATGGCTACTGCGTGGGCGAGCCTTGGAACCAGCAGGCCGTGTTCAAGGGCATCGGCGTGCCCGTGATCACCGACTACCAGATCTGGAAGAACAACCCCGAGAAGGTCTTCGGCATCACCAAGGAGTTCGCGGACGAGAACCCGAACACCACGCTCGCCATCACGAAGGCGCTTATCCGCGCGGCCATCTGGCTCGACGAGAACGACAACGCGAACCGGCCCGAAGCGGTCGAGATCCTCAGCCGCTCGGAGTATGTGGGCGCGGACTACGAGGTGATTGCCAACTCGATGACCGGCACCTTCGAGTTCGAGAAGGGCGACAAGCGCGAGATCCCGGACTTCAACGTCTTCTTCCGCTACTACGCCACCTACCCGTTCTACTCCGACGCCGTCTGGTACCTCTCCCAGATGCGCCGCTGGGGCCAGATCAGCGAGCAGAAGCCAGATGAGTGGTATTCGGAGGTGGCCGAGAAGGTCTACCGCCCGGACATCTACCTCGAGGCCGCGCGCATGCTGGTCGACGAAGGGCTCGCGAACGAGGCGGACTTCCCCTGGGAGACCGATGGCTACCGCGAGCCGACGGCCGAGTTCATCGACGGCGTCGAGTTCGATGGCCGCAAGCCGAACGCCTACCTCGAATCCTTCCCCATCGGGCTGAAGGGCGCGCAGCGCGTCGTCGGCAACGACGTCGAGGGCTGATCCGCAACACGTCGCCGCGCGGCTGGGAGCTCTGCCCGGCCGCGCGGCCCGACCGACGCGTTCGCCGTGGGGGGAAGCCCCGCGCCAACTCCTTCTCCATGCTCCGTGAGGCAGCCATGACCGTCGTTTCCGACCCCAATCTCAACGCCGATGCGGCGGTACAGCGCGAGGCGCGCCGCGCGCGGCTCTTCACCCGGATCAACAAGGCGGACACCTGGTTCCAGGTCATCGGCCTCAGCTTCATAACGCCGCTCCTGCGCGTGGCGGCCGGGGATAACCCGCGGGCGCAGATGGGCGAGCTCTGGCGGCTCATGATCGTGCCGCTGCTGGCGATCTTTGCCTTCCTCGCGCTCTGGGGCTGGCTCGCCCCGCAGGTGCAGACCTCGCTCGGCGCCATCCCCGGACCTTCCCAGGTATGGGAGCAGGTCGAGAACCTGCACGCGGATGCGGAACGCTCCTGGGAGAAGAAGGCGGCCTTCTACGAGCGGCAGGAAGAGCGGAACGCGAAACTGGTCGAAGCCGGCAAGGAAGACCGCGTGAAGTGGCGCGACTACACGGGCAAGCCGACCTACTACGACCAGATCTGGACCTCGATCCAGACCGTGTTCTTCGGCTTCCTGCTGGCAACCATCGTCGCCGTGCCGATCGGGATCATGTGCGGGCTTTCGACCACCGCGAACGCTGCCTTCAACCCGCTCATTCAGGTCTTCAAGCCGGTCTCCCCTCTCGCCTGGCTGCCGATCGTCACGATGGTCGTCTCGGCGCTCTACACCACGAATGACGGGACCTTCTCGAAGTCTTTCCTCAATTCGGCCATCACCGTGACGCTCTGCTCGCTCTGGCCGACGCTGATCAACACGGCGCTGGGCGTCAGCAGTATCGACAAGGACCTCGTGAACGTCTCCCGCGTGCTGAAGATGAGCACCTGGACGAAGATCACGAAGCTGGTGCTGCCCTCGGCCCTGCCGCTAATCTTCACCGGCCTGCGGCTTTCCCTCGGCGTCGGCTGGATGGTGCTGATCGCGGCCGAGATGCTGGCGCAGAACCCGGGCCTCGGGAAGTTTGTCTGGGACGAATTCCAGAACGGCTCCAGCCAGTCTCTCGCCAAGATCATGGTCGCCGTCTTCACCATCGGCCTGATCGGCTTCTTCCTCGACCGGATGATGTACGCCATCCAGTCCGCCTTCACCCACGCGGCGAAGCGGTGAGCGCCATGAGCATCCTCTCTCTCAAAGACGTCACCAAGGGCTTCGGCGAAGGAACGGCCTACGAGCCCGTGCTGAAGAACATCGACCTCGAGGTGAAGGAGGGCGAGTTCCTCGCCATCCTCGGCTTCTCGGGCACGGGCAAGACAACGCTCATCAACATGCTCGCGGGCCTCGAGAAGCCGGCCCGGGGCGCGGCGCTCTTCAAGGGCGCCACCATCGACGGACCGGGCCCTGAGCGCGGCCTTGTGTTCCAGTCCTACAGCCTGATGCCGTGGCTCACCGTCTCCGGCAATGTCGGCCTCGCCGTCGATGCCGTGCACAAGCGCGCGTCCAAGGCGGAACGCAAGGAGATGGTCGAGCGCTTCGTGAAGATGGTGGGCCTCGGCCACGCCATGGACCGTCGGCCGGCAGAGCTTTCGGGCGGCATGCGCCAGCGCGTGGCCGTGGCCCGGGCGCTGGCCATGAACCCTGAGGTTCTGTTGCTCGACGAGCCCCTCTCCGCGCTCGACGCGCTCACCCGCTCCAACCTGCAGGACGAGATCGTGCGCATCTGGGAGGGGGACCGGAAGACCGTGGTCCTCATCACCAATGATGTGGACGAGGCGATCCTGCTGGCGGACCGGATCGTGGCGCTGAACCCGGATGGCACGCTGGGCGAGGAGTTCGCCGTGCCGCTGGCCCGTCCGCGGGAACGCGCGGCCCTCAACCACGACACCACCTTCAAGCGGCTCCGCGGCGCGGTCACCCAGTATCTGATGGACGTGGGCATCGCGGCGAAGACCGAGGAGACGCGCGTCCTCCCCAAGGTCACGCCCATCCACGGGCTGCCGAAGGCCTATGCCGAGGCCGCCGTCGCGCGCACCGACGACCGCTACCTCCAGTACTCCCAGCTCTCGAAGATCTACCCCACGCCGAAGGGCCCCCTCACGGTGGTCGAGGATTTCGACCTCTCGCTGAAGAAGGGCGAGTTCATCTCGCTCATCGGGCATTCGGGCTGCGGCAAGTCCACGGTGCTGACAATGACGGCGGGGCTCAACGAGATCTCCAAGGGCACCATTGTGCTCGACGGCAAGCATGTGACGGAGGCGGACCCCGAGCGTGCGGTGGTCTTCCAAGCGCCCTCTCTCTTCCCGTGGCTCTCGGCACGGGAGAACGTGGCGGTGGGTGTCGACCGGGTCTACCCGAAGGCCTCGCAGGCGGAACGGACAGACGTCGTCGAGTACTATCTGGAGCGTGTCGGGCTGGCCGACGCCATGGACAAGGCAGCCGCCGATCTCTCGAACGGCATGAAGCAGCGCGTGGGCATCGCCCGCGCCTTCGCCCTCTCGCCGAAACTCCTCCTCCTCGACGAGCCCTTCGGCATGCTCGACAGCCTCACCCGCTGGGAGCTTCAGGAAGTGCTGATGGAAGTGTGGTCCCGCACCAAGGTCACCGCCGTCTGCGTCACACACGACGTCGACGAGGCGATCCTGCTGGCGGACCGCGTGGTGATGATGACCAACGGGCCGCGCGCCCGGATCGGAAAGATCATGAATGTCGACCTGCCCCGCCCGCGCACCCGAAAGGCGCTGCTCGAGCACCCGGACTACTACCTCTACCGCGAACAGCTCCTCTCGTTCCTCGAGGAGTACGAGCAGGGCGCGCACGGCAAGTCGAAGCCGACGGCACCCGCGCCGGAAGCCGCCATCGAGCCCAAGAAGGAGGAAGCCGCATGACTGCCCCGACTGAAAGCGGCACCGCCGCGGCCGCACTGACCGAGCGCCAGATCACGCTGATCGAAACGAGCTTCCGGCAGGTTCTACCGATCTCCGGCCTCGCGGCCGAGCTCTTCACCATGCGCCTCCTGCACGCCGTCCCGAGCTTGCAGTCCCCATCGAATGCCGCCCTGCGCACCACGGGCGACGCGGTCGTCGCCGAACTCGGTACCGTGATCGCGTCGCTCCGCGACCCGGCCGCGCTCGAGCCTGCCCTCCATCACCTCGCCGGTCGCCTGGTGGCGCGCGGCGTCACACCTGCGATGTATGTCCCCATCGGCACCGTGATGATCGACACGCTGGCCCACAGCCTCGGAGAGGCGTTCAGCGCCGAGATGCGTACGGCCTGGGAGGCCGCCTACGCCCTCTACTCCGAAGAGATGGTGCAGAGCGCCTACCCGCCCGTATCCCCCGAAACCGACGTTGCCGCGGAGTGAGCGATGATTGAGAAACTCGTCGTCATCGGCGCCGGAATGGCGTCGGGCCGCCTGCTCGAACAGCTCTACGAGAAGGCGCCGGGCGCTTATGACGTTACGCTCTTCGGCGCCGAGCCGCGGGGCAACTACAACCGCATCATGCTCTCCCCCGTCCTCTCCGGCGAGAAGACCTTCGAGGAGATCATCACGCACGACGCAACCTGGTACGCCGAGAACGGCGTGACCTGCCGCTTCGGCGAGGCGATTACCGGGATCGATCGTGCGCGGAAGGTGGTGGTGAGCGCGGCGGGCGAGACGCCCTACGACAAGCTCGTGATCGCGACCGGCTCGATGCCCTTCATCATCCCCGTCCCGGGTCACGACCTCGCCGGCGTCGTCACCTATCGCGACCTGGACGACACCAATGCGATGATCGACGCGGCGGCCAAGCCCGGTTCGAAGGCAGTGGTCATCGGCGGCGGCCTGCTGGGCCTGGAGGCCGCTGCGGGCCTGCGCCTCCGGGGCATGGACGTGACCGTGCTGCACCTCATGCCGCACCTGATGGAGCGCCAGCTCGATCCTGCAGCGGGCTACCTCCTGCAGAAGGAGCTGGAGAGCCGCGGCATCGCCATCCGCTGCCGCGCGAACACGCATGAGATCGTGGGCGACCGGAAGGTCGAGGCCGTGCGGCTCGACGACGGCACGGAGTTCCCGGCCGATCTGGTCTGCATGGCGGTGGGCATCCGCCCGGCCACAGCGCTGGCGAGAGAGGCCGGGCTTGCCTGCGGGCGCGGCCTGCATGTGGACGACCAGATGATCACGTCCGACGAGAACGTCCTGGCCGTCGGCGAATGCGTCGAGCACCGGGGTGCCTGCTATGGCCTCGTCGCCCCGCTCTACGACATGGCGAAGGTGGCCGCCGAGACGCTGGCGGGCGAGGCAGCGGCCTATGAGGGCTCGCTCACCGCCACGAAGCTCAAGGTCACCGGCGTCGACCTCTTCTCCGCCGGCGATTTCGCCGAAGGCGAGGGCCGGGAGGAGATCGTGTTCCGCGACCCCGCCCGCGGCGTCTACAAGCGCCTGGTGGTCGAGGGCGAGCGCCTCGTCGGTGCCGTGATGTATGGCGACACGGCCGACGGCAACTGGTTCTTCGGGCATATCAAGGACGGCACCGATATCAGCGAGATGCGCGAGACGCTGATCTTCGGGCCGGCTTTCGCCGGGGGCACCCCGCTCGACCCTATGGCGGCCGTTGCAGCCTTGCCGGATGAGGCAGAGGTCTGCGGCTGCAACGGCGTCTGCAAATCCCGCATCACTGGCGCCATCGCAGGCGGCGCCACCACGCTCGACGCCGTACGCGCCGAGACGAAGGCCTCCTCGAGCTGCGGCACCTGTACCGGGCTCGTCGAGCAGCTGCTCGCCTTCACGCTCGGCGACGCATACGCCGCACCGGAAGCGAAACCGATGTGCGGCTGCACGGATCTCACGCACGAGGACGTGCGCCGGTTGATCAAGTCGCGCGAACTCAAGAGCATGCCCGCGGTCTGGCAGGAGCTTGGCTGGAGAACCTCCTGCGGCTGCCATGTCTGCCGCCCGGCGCTCAACTACTACCTGCTGGCCGACTGGCCGCTGGACTATGCGGACGACCCGCAGAGCCGTTTCGTGAACGAGCGCAAGCACGCCAACATACAGAAGGACGGCACCTTCTCCGTGGTCCCGCGGATGTGGGGGGGCATCACCACGCCGCAGGAGCTGCGCGCCATCGCGGACGCGGCGGAGAAATACAACGTGCCGACCGTTAAGGTGACCGGCGGCCAGCGGCTCGATCTGCTCGGCGTGAAGGGCGAGGACCTGCCGGCGATTTGGGCGGACCTGAACCAGGCAGGCCTTGTATCCGGCCACGCCTACGCCAAGGGCCTGCGCACCGTCAAAACCTGCGTGGGCACCGACCATTGCCGGTTCGGGACGCAGGACAGCACCGGCCTCGGCATCGCCATCGAGAAGCGGATGTGGGGATCGTGGACCCCGCACAAGGTGAAGATGGCCGTCTCCGGCTGCCCCCGCAACTGTGCCGAGGCGACGTGCAAGGATGTCGGCATCGTCTGCGTCGACAGCGGCTTCGAGGTCGGCGTCGGCGGGGCAGCGGGCATGGACGTGAAGCGCGTGGGACCTCTCGGCAAGACCGAGACTGCGGAGGAGGCGATGGACCTCGTCGTCGCCTTCACCCAGCTCTACCGCGAGCACGCCAAGTATCTCGACCGGCCCTACAAATGGATTGCGAAGGTGGGGCTCGACTGGGTGCGCGAACAGGTCGTCGACGATCTCGCGAACCGCAAGGCGCTGGTGGAGCGGTTCGATCTCTCCCAGCGGATCTTCCAGAAGGATCCCTGGGCCGAGCGCGCGAACGCCGAGACCGAGAAGAAATACCGCCCCATCGCGGACCTGACCCTGGAGGCCGCGGAATGAGCCAGTGGATCGATATCGGTGCGCTCGAGGACATTCCCGTGCGCGGCGCGCGCGTGGTGCGCACGCGCGTCGGTTGCCTCGCGGTCTTCCGCACTGGCGCGGACGAGGTGTTCGCCATCGCGGATCGCTGCCCCCACCAAGGCGGGCCGCTCTCCGAAGGCATCGTGCATGGCCGTGCCGTCACCTGCCCGCTCCATAACTGGGTGATCAGCTTCGAGACCGGCGAGGCTCAGGGAGCGGATGACGGCCGCGTCCCCACCTACCCCGTCAGGCTCGAGGCAGGCCGCATCCTGCTCGATGCGGCCGCCGTGGCGCAGAGCGCGGCTGCATGACCACCCCGCCCGTTCGCACCGCCTGCCCCTATTGCGGCGTCGGCTGCGGCGTGCTCGCCACGCCGGACGGTCGCGGCGGCGCGGCGATCGCGGGCGACCCCGCGCATCCCGCGAACGGCGGCAGGCTGTGTTCGAAGGGCAGCGCGCTCGGCGAGACGCTCGATCTCGAGGGCCGCCTCCTCCGCCCTCGCATTAGGGGGCGTGACGCGCATTGGGACGAGGCGATCGATCTGGTCGCCGAGCGCTTTCGTGCCGCCGTCGCGCAGCACGGGCCGGACAGCGTGGCCTGCGGCGGGGCGGGCGAGCTCCGCGCGGGGGAGTCCTGCGGCGC